>RFZE01000052.1 GCA_009920875.1 Alphaproteobacteria bacterium
AGGATGATGCGTCGCGCAATTTGTTTTATGTGCGCGACCCTGAAGCCATTGGCGCGCATTGGCAACTCGCTTTACCACCCGTATTGGGCGAGGCGGCCTTGGCCAATGAAGCTTGGCCGCGCGGCGGGCAAACACGCTTTTCCATGCCCAATAATCATTTGCAATATGCCGTGACCTGGTTCGGCTTGGCCATTGTGCTTGTGATTGTCTCAGGCTTGTGGCACATCCGACACTGGAAATCGCAAGCGAAAGGGTGAGCCGTGTGAAATATATCTCGACCAGAGGTGAAGCGCCGATATTAGGTTTTGAAGAGGCTTTGCTGGCCGGATTGGCCAGCGATGGCGGTCTTTATGTGCCCGAAAGCTGGCCGCGCCTGTCGGAAGCGATGATTGCCGGTTTTGCCGATAAAAGTTTTCAAGAAATTGCCGTTGATGTGCTGCACCCGTTTATGGGTGATGATGTGCCGCGCGGCCGCCTCGCCGAAGTGGTCAATGAGGCCTATGCCGGTTTTGAGCATGATGAGGTAACGCCGCTGACCGATTTGGGTGACGGGCAATATTTCCTCGAGCTTTATCACGGGCCGACTTTGGCCTTTAAAGATGTCGCCATGCAATTGCTGGCGCGGCTGATGGATGATGCGCTGGTGCGGCGCGGGCAACGCGCGACCATTATCGGTGCGACTTCGGGCGATACGGGCGGCGCGGCCATTGAGGCGTTTCGCGGCCGCGAAGCGGTTGACGTGTTTATCCTGTTTCCCGATGGCCGCGTGTCGGATGTGCAAAGAAAGCAAATGACCACGCCGCAAGATGCCAATGTGCATACGCTGTCGGTCGATGGCACATTTGACGATTGTCAGGCATTGGTGAAGGGCATGTTCAATGATGCGCCGTTTAGAAGCGAGATGGCTTTGGCCGGTGTCAATTCCATAAACTGGGCGCGGGTAATGGCGCAAATTACCTATTATTTTGTCGCCGCCGCCAAATTGGGCGCGCCCCGACAGCCCGTCGCCTTTTCCGTGCCGACCGGCAATTTCGGCGATATTTTTGCCGGTTATGTTGCCGCGCAAATGGGCCTGCCGGTGGCGCAATTAATGATTGCCACAAATGTGAATGATATTTTGGCGCGCACTTTGGCCAGTGGTGTCTATAAAACCGATAAGGTGATTGCCACGCAAAGCCCGAGCATGGACATTCAAGTGTCGAGCAATTTTGAACGGCTTTTGTTTGAAGTGACGGGGCGCGATGCGGCGCGGGTGCGCGCTTTAATGGGGGCGCTGGCGCAAGCAGGGCGCTTTGATATGAACGATAAGGAATTGCAGCTGATGCACGCGCTGTTTGGTGCCGAACGCATTGATGAAAGCGAAACGCTGGATATTATGCGCCGCTTTCACGAGGCGCATGGCTTTCAAATCGACCCGCATAGCGCGGTCGGCATGGGCGCGGCCGAGAAAGCTGTACTGCCCGATGGCGTGCCGATGGTAACATTGGCGACGGCGCATCCGGCTAAATTCCCCAAAGCGGTGACGGCCGCTTATGATGCTGAACCCGACACGCCTCAGCGGGTGCTGGATATGTTGCAAGAAGAAGAGCGTCTGACGCCGGTGGCCAATGATTTGGCGGCGGTTGAAAATGCCATTCGTGAAAAGGCGCGCCTTGTTTAGGCGGCTGGTGGCATATTTTGCCGTTTTGGCCATGTTGGTTCCCTTTGGGTCGGCCACAGCCTCCGACCCGTTGCGTCTGAATGAAAGTTTCCGCCTGCTTGAGCTGACTTCCTATATGCGCGCCGTCGAGGGCGGCGGTCATGTGTTCGCCGTGCAAAATGGTGGCACGGAGGAATTGTCGCTTATTTTGCACCATTTGCCGCAAAATGATTTGGCGATTGCGTTGAACCTGCAACCGACAGCACCGCCGCTTTTGCGTCTGTTCTCATCTGATGACCGCGAATTTGCCGGCCAGCCCGGTGCTTTGGAAAAATTGACATTCACCGTGCCGGAGGGGCAGGTGCAAAGTTTTTTCCTGCCACCCTTAGACGCCGCCGACACTGTGCCGCAATTATTTTTATGGTCGCCTGAAGCGCTATCGGCCTATGAGAGCAGCCGTCAGACATTCCACAGCACGGTCTTGTTGCTTCTGTCATTATTGTTTTTGCTGGCCATTGGCGTGGCCGTGGTGCGCCGCTCGCGCCGCGCCGTCTATGCGCTGGTCATGGCCGGCGGGCTTATGGTTTTGCT
This sequence comes from Alphaproteobacteria bacterium, assembly GCA_009920875.1. Classification (GTDB taxonomy): domain Bacteria; phylum Pseudomonadota; class Alphaproteobacteria; order RS24; family RS24; genus UBA8337. The sequence continues at coordinate 2,231 of RFZE01000052.1, forward strand.
GAGCAGCCTGTGGATGCGCGATGTTTTGCCGAGCGGCGAAAGTTTGCAATTTCTGCTCGTCAACCGCCTCGACGCCATTCGCATTGCGCTGGCCATTGGCGCATTGATGAGTGTGCTGGCGCATCTCAATCTGGTGGTCAAACAAATCATCAACCGCAATTATTGGACGCGGGTGATTATCTTCAGCGATGCCGCTTTGCTGGCTTTTGCGATATTTTGGATTTGGCAGATTTATGCGCCCAATTTTGCCGGTCTTTTATCCGTAGAGTTAAGCCAAATGGCTTTGGCCATGACCTGCGCGACCGTGCTGCTGGGCGCTGTTTTTGTGCCGGATCGGCGGCAATAATCAGGCTTCACCGCCACTATTTGACAGCATGGCAAAATCAATGCCGAGCTTGCCGATCAACTTTTTATAGAGCGCCTCAGTATTGGCGGCGAACACATCGCCAATATCGGCTTCAACAATCAGCCAAGCATTATCTTGTATTTCATTTTCAAGCTGGCCCGGCCCCCATCCGGCATAGCCGAGCACAAGCCGCATATGTTGCGGCCCTTTGCCTTCGGCCGCTTGCACCAAAATATCAAGGCTTTGTGTGACGCTGACCGGTTCCTCATCAGCCAATCTGGCGTCTGTTGAATATAAAACAAAGCCGTTTTCCGGCTGCACCGGCCCTCCGACAAATACCGGTAAATTGCGCAAGCCCGTCTCAGATACGCTACGCGGCAAATTGCTGGCGATTTCGCCAAGCGTCAGGCCATCGGTCGGGCGATTGACAATAAACCCCATCGCTCCTTCATGATCATGCGCCAGCATATAAATCACACTGCGCTCAAAGCGCGGGTCACCCATGCCGGGCATGGCTAGCAAAAATTGGCCGGCCAGATTGATATCTGTATCAGCATTGCTCATGGACAGAGTTTAGGCATCACAGGCGGATGAAACAATTCCCTTTCGTGCGATTGAAACTCGTCTTGTCTCAGCGAAGCAGCTATAAAGAGGCATGTTGGTTTTGCGACAAATCAGAATTTTTGCGGTTCTCGCTTTTGGCTGGCTCATCGCACCGGCGCAAGCTTTGGTTGACGGCCCTTGGATAGAAGAAGAACCGGCGCGCTATCGCATGATAGCGGCCGAAGTGGACGGCACGCCCTATGCCGCTTTGCAAGTGCAGCTAAAGCCGGGCTGGTATACTTATTGGCGCTATCCCGGTGCCAGCGGGCTGGAGCCGGAATTTTCTTTTGCCGATAGTCGCGGTGTGTCCGCCGATACGGTGATTTATCCGGCACCCTATTTCTTCGATGACGGGGTTGGCGGCTATAATGGGTATAAGGATGAGACGGGTTTCGTTTTTCCGCTCTCCATGGAGCCGAGCGCTGAATTGAATATGCAGGGAATGATTGGCGTGTGCCGCGAGGTTTGCGTGCCGATGGACATTGCACAAAAGCTGGTTTTCAATCGCGACGGGCTGAAAACCTCGCCGCATAAGGAAGCGATTGCCGCCCTATTGGCATTGCAGCCGGGGGCGCCGTCAAAAGAATTGGTCATTCGTTCGGCCAGTTTCGATGGCGTGTCGATTCAACTTGTGGTCAGCGGCACGGCGCTTGAAACCGTTTCGGTCATCACCATTCCCGGTCCGCATGATGTTATCGGTTTGCCGCGCATTGCCGGTCGTGATGAAGATGCTTTTTTGTTGGAAATTCCTGCATGGTCAAAGCTTGACCATCCGCTCATAGGGCGTAAATTAACCTTCTTCGTCAGGGCAGGCGCACGGGCTATCGAACAAGAAATTCAGGTGCGTGACCACCGCTTGCTTCCACAATAAACGCGTAAGCGAAACAAAAGGGGACAGATTATGACCATTAAACCGGGCGACAAGCTACCCGATGCAACCTTAATGCATTTGACCGATGCCGGACCGGCACCGATCAGCACAGAAGAATTATTTGGCGGCAAAACCGTCGCCCTATTTGCCGTTCCGGGCGCTTTTACACCAACTTGCTCAAACCAGCATTTGCCGGGCTTTATTGAGAAATCAGAAGAATTGCGCGCCGCCGGTGTCGACACGATTGTTTGTATGTCGGTCAATGATGCCTTCGTTATGGGTGCATGGGGACAGCAGCAAGGGGCCAATGGTAAAGTCATGATGGTCGGCGACGGTAATGCCGAGTTGACGCAAAAAATGGGTTTGTCGGTCGACAGTTCAGGCTTCGGCATGGGCACGCGTTCCGTGCGCTTTTCCATGATTGTGCGCGATGGTGTGCTCGAAACATTGAATATTGAGCAAAACCCGGGCCAGGCCGTTGATAGCGGCGCCGAAAATCTGCTCAGCCAACTCGGCTGATTTTACAAATAAGGGGCCATGCCTTGCCGCGCCAATTCATCGGCGCGTTCGTTTCCGGCATGACCGGCATGGCCCTTCACCCAATGCCATTCAACCGAATGGCGTTGCGCCTCACTGTCCAGTTCTTGCCATAAATCGACATTTTTGACCGGTTTTTTGGCGGCGGTTTTCCAGCCGCGCGCTTTCCAGTTTTTTATCCAATTGGTAATGCCGTCTTTGACATAAACACTATCCGTCGTCAGCCGCACTGCACTGCCATCAGGCAGGCTTTTTAACGCCTCAATGGCGGCCAGTAATTCCATGCGATTATTGGTCGTCTCGGCGGCACCGCCGGTCAGTTCATTTTCATTTTTGCCATTGCATATCAGGGCACCCCAGCCGCCCGGCCCCGGATTGCCTGAGCATGCGCCATCGGTAAAAATCTCATACATGGTTTAGCTCTCCAATCCGTAATCGGCGGCGCTTGTAACGTGGCGGTGAAAGCGCAATCGGCGCAAATAATCGACCGGATTTTTCGGCACGACCAGCGCGTCTTCAGGTTGATTGAGCCAATCATAAAGCCTTGTCGTCAAAAACCGCATGGCGGCACCGGCGGCCAATATGGGCAGGGCTTCAATCTCTTCTGCCGACATCGGACGCACCGATTGGTAACCGGCCAAAAGCGCGCGCGCTTTGGTAATGTTGAAATTGACATCGGCTTCGAAACACCAAGCATTGAGCATAATGGCGAGGTCATAAGCCAGCATATCGTGACAGGCGAAATAAAAATCGATCAACCCGCTGACCTCGCCCTTGTCAAAAAAAACATTATCGGGAAACAAGTCGGCGTGAATGACACCCTCAGGCAGACCTTGCGGCCAAGCCGTTTCGAGACGCTGTAATTCTTGCCCGATAAAATCGGCCAGCCCGGGACTCGCTTCATCGGCGCTGTCTTGGCTTTTTTTATAAAGCTTGCGCCAATTATCCGGCCCCTGTCGATTGACGCGCCGCATCTCGAAATCGGCACCGGCCAAATGCAGTTCGGCCAGGGCAGCGCCGACAGCGCGGCATTCTTGCGGCTTTGGGGTTACCGTGCCGCGCCCCGGCAGAAAGCTGACCAGCGCCGCCGGTCGCTCGGCCAATTGGCCCAATATATTGCCGTTTTTTTGCATAATCGGGGTCGGGCAGTTAATGCCATGCGCAGCCAAATGCTGCATCAAACCCAAAAAATAAGGTAAATCATCAGGGTTAACGCCGGTCGCGGTATCTTCATATATGGTCAGAATATATTTTTCATCTCCCGTTTCGACGATGAAATTGCTGTTTTGCACACCCGCTGCAATGCCCTTAAATGCGGTTACATTGGCAAGGGCATAATCAGCCATGAACTCGGCCAATTGCGTGTCATTGATTTGCGTAAAAACGGCCATTCACGCGCTCCGCAATTGCCGTGGTAATTTAAAGTTCACATGTTCCTCGCGCCCATCCATCTCGCGCACCGATAAAGCAAAGCGGGCGGCGAAAGCGTCAATCACTTCTTGGATGATTTCTTCGGGCGCTGATGCACCGGCTGTCAGGCCAATATGTTCGGCCTCGCCAAGCTGCGCCCAGTCAATATCTTCAGCACCGGCAATCAATTCGGCGCGTGGGCAGCCTGCTTGGCGTGCCACTTCGACAAGGCGTTGTGAGTTGGAGCTATTGCTTGCCCCGATGACCAAAACGCAATCGGCCTCGCCGGCCAAATTTTGCACCGCCTCTTGTCGGTTGGTGGTGGCGTAGCAAATATCATCCTTATGCGGTTCGGCAATATCGGGAAAGCGCGCCTTTAATGCCGCGACAATATCTGCCGTATCGCTGACCGACAGCGTGGTTTGCGTGGCATAGGCCAGCGCGCCATCAGGCGGTGACACGGTTTCGGCATCACTGATTGTTTCAATCAGCGTAATGGCGCCCTCGGGCACTTGCCCCATTGTGCCGACCACTTCGGGATGACCGGCATGGCCGATGAGCAATATATGGCGGTTATTTTCAAAATGACGCTCGGTTTCAATATGCACTTTGGAGACCAGCGGGCAGGTCGCATCGAGCCAGTTCAGACCGCGACTATCGGCTGCTTGCGGCACGGCTTTGGGCACACCATGGGCTGAAAAAATCACCGGTCGGTCATCGGGCACGGCGTCCAGCTCATCGACAAATACCGCGCCCTTGTCGCGCAAGCCGTCAACCACGCGCTTATTGTGCACAATTTCATGGCGCACATAGACCGGCGCGCCGAATTTCTTCAGCGCCTCTTCAACAATCAGCACGGCACGATCCACGCCGGCACAAAAGCCACGCGGTTTGGCGAGGGTCAATGTCATCGGCTTTGTTTCGGCCAAGCTCAAGCTTCCTTTACACTACCAAGTGAATGTTTTATTGAATGAGCCGCGCGCCGCGTCAAGCTGTTTGGCGCTTATGGCAAATCTATAAAGGTCATTTCATGGCAGATCCGATGCTGAAAATCTTAAAAACGACCCGACTGATTGCGGCCTCAGCTCTTGGTCTTTTGTTGTCAGGCTGTTTGGGGCTGGGCAATGATGTTGATGAAATTGTGCAACGCCAATGTCCGTCGGTTGCGATTGTCGCGACAGCTGACAAATTAGTGGTTGAAGAGGCGTCATTTGAAATCACCGAAGCGCGATTGAAATGTTTCATCAATCGCGACAATGAAGATGAATTGCTGGCAGCAGTTACGCTGAGCGGACGCGCCGGCGCCAGAAAGCAAGTGCCGCTATTCCTCGCCTCATTGGGCGAAAATGATGCCATTCTCGGTCGCACACAATATAAGGTTACGCTGGCGCAAGGCGATTTCACCCTCACGCTGCCGAATTACAGCTATGGCAAAAAGGGCAATGAACGAAAGCCGCGACTGGTCTCCGGATTTGTGTTGACGCAAGCGCAATTGGCCGCCAATCGCGCTGCTTATCGCAAAACGCTGGGTCTTAGTGACTGATACACAACAGATTTGCTCTGCGACGCGATGAGCATTTGACTCATCTCGACTCTCAACCTAGATTTTTCATACAGATGACCTTCTCGGGAGACATCGCCGTAAGGCGAGGCCGAAGGAGCAACCGCCCTCGGAAACTCTCAGGCAAAAGGACCGTGAAGCGATGACACTCTGGAAAGCAGTCGGCATGATGCGCGGCTCACCGAAGGGGTAAATCTCTCAGGTTCAGGCGACAGAGGAGGGCGAAATCGGAATGGTTCCGATTGCGCTTTTTGGAGTCGTACAGGGTGAATGCACCACTGACATTGAAAAAAACGCCGCTGCATGCGCTGCATGCCGAATTGGGCGCGAAAATGGTGCCCTTTGCCGGTTATGATATGCCGGTGCAATATCCGCTCGGCGTGATGAAAGAGCATGTCCATACGCGCGAAAAGGCCGGCCTGTTTGACGTTTCGCATATGGGGCAGGCCAAATTGATAGCGCATCGGGGCGATGCGGCGGTCTTGTTTGAAGAGCTTGTGCCCGGCGGCATCACCTCGCTGAAGGACGGGTTTATGCGTTATACGCAATTGACCGACGATAAGGGCGGCATTCTCGATGATTTAATGGCGACACGCTTTGGCGACGCGCTGTGGCTGGTCGTCAATGCGGCCTGCAAAGACACTGATTTTGCCCATATTGCCGCCAAGCTGGACGGGCGCGCCACGCTGGAAATTGCGCCGCGCGCTCTATTGGCCCTGCAAGGGCCGAAAGCGGAGGCGGTACTTGCCGCATTAATGCCGGACGCTAAAGAGTTGGTGTTCATGCAAGCCGTATGGAGCGATTGGCAGGGCGCGGAGGTGCTTATCTCGCGCTGCGGTTATACCGGCGAAGACGGTTATGAAATTTCAATCGCCGAAGACAAGGCGGAAGCATTGGCCAAAGCGCTTTTGGCGTATGATGATGTCGAAGCCATTGGCTTGGGCGCGCGCGACAGCCTGCGCTTGGAAGCGGGGTTGTGCCTTTACGGCCATGATATTGATACGAACACGACCTCGGCAGAAGCTGACCTGATGTGGTCGGTGCCGAAGCGCCGCCGCGACAATGGCGATTTTCCGGGGGCCGCTGTGATTGCCGAGCAAATGGTCAATGGCGTGGCCAAGCAACGTGTCGGTATTTTGCCTGAGGGCCGCGCACCGGCGCGCGAAGGCACGGAAATTCAAAATGCTGATGGCGAAACCATCGGCACAGTGACCAGTGGCGGCTTTGGCCCGACTTTGGGCGGGCCATTGGCCATGGGCTATGTGCCGCCAAGCTATGCCGAAGCGGGCACGGAAATTCAATTGATAGTCAGGGGCAAAGCCATGCCGGCGCGTGTCGTCGCCATGCCGTTTGTCCCGCAAAATTACAAAAAAGGGGTAAGGCCATGAGCAAAAAATTCACCAAAGACCATGAATGGATCAGCCTTGAGGGCGATGTGGCAACCGTCGGCATTACCGATTATGCGCAAGCCAAATTGGGCGATGTGGTTTTCGTCGAAGTGCCGGAAGCGGGCAAGCAGGTTGCCAAAGGCGATGATGCGGCGGTGGTCGAAAGCGTCAAAGCGGCCTCTGAGGTTTATGCGCCGGTCTCCGGCGAAGTGGTTGAAGGCAATGGCGATTTGGAAGGCAATCCGGCTTTGGTCAATGAAGATGCCGATAATGCCGGTTGGTTTTTCAAAATGAAATTGGCCGATGCTGGAGAGCTCGACGAATTGATGGATGAAGCGGCTTATGCCGATTATGTGAAGGAACTGGACTGATGCGTTACCTCCCCCTCACCGATGCCGACCGCCAGAGCATGC
>RFZE01000053.1 GCA_009920875.1 Alphaproteobacteria bacterium
AAAGCCGGATCAAGCTGCGGCGCGGTGATTGAAGTGGTTGCCTCGGGCGTGCCCGTCGGTTGGGGCGCGCCTGTCTATGGCAAGCTGGATACGGATTTGGCCGCTGCCATGATGAGCATTAACGCGGTTAAAGGTGTTGAGATCGGCAATGGCTTTGCCGCCGCCTCTTTGTCGGGCGAAGAAAATGCCGATGAAATGACCAAAAAAGGCTTTAGCAGCAATCATGCCGGTGGCGTATTGGGCGGCATTTCGACCGGCCAAGATATCGTTGTGCGCTTTGCAGTCAAACCGACTTCGTCGATTTTGACACCGCGCCAAACCGTCGATGTTGATGGCAATGAAACCGATATTGTCACCAAAGGCCGCCATGACCCATGTGTCGGCATTCGCGCCGTACCGGTCGGTGAGGCGATGATGGCTTGTGTGCTGGCCGACCATAAGCTGCGCCATTTGGGGCAAGCATCGGGCATGGGTAACGGCAAATAATGGCCGCAAAAAAACCGCAAGGCCGCGCCCGCACGCGGCTCTACCTTATCACCCCGCCACAATTACATGTGACCGAATTTGTTCCGCTGCTTGATGAAGCGCTGGCCGCGGGTGATGTCGCTTGCCTGCAATTGCGTTTGAAAAATACTGACAATCAAGCGGCTGATGAAGCGCTTATTGCCGAAGCGATTGCGCAACTCATGCCGGTCGCGCACCGCCATAATGTGGCGTTTATTTTGAACGATAACCCCGAATTGGCCGCCAAATATGACTGCGATGGGGCGCATATCGGGCAAGATGACATGGCATATGAAGCGGCGCGCGCCATAATGGGCGACGATAAAATCATTGGTGTAACCTGTCATGACAGCAAGCATTTGGCGATGGAAGCAGGTGAAGCAGGCGCCGACTATGTCGCCTTTGGTGCGTTTTACGACACGCAAACCAAACAGGCCAAGAGCAATGCCGATGTGGATATATTGAGTTTTTGGCAAGAATTTGTCGAACTGCCCTGCGTCGCCATTGGTGGCATCACGCCCGATAATGCCGCACCATTGGTTGCCGCCGGTGCCGATTTTATTGCTGCCTCAGGCGGTGTTTGGCAGCATGGCGACGGCGCCGCGCAGGCCGTGCGCGCCTTTAATGAAATCTTTGACGCAACGCATGAGAAATAAGCATTTGCCGCGCTTCGCCGCTATGCTATCAGACCTCAACTTAAAGGCGTGAAGGTGAAGCCCCATGAAAATCAACGGCAATGAAATTCGACCCGGCAATGTCATTCAGCATAATGGCGAATTATGGGTGGCGGTGAAACTGCAGCATGTGAAGCCCGGCAAGGGCGGCGCATTTGCGCAGATTGAACTGAAAAATCTGATTAACGGCTCCAAGCTCAATGAACGCTTTCGCTCAGCCGATAAGGTGGAGCGCGTGCGCCTCGAGCAGACCGATTATCAATTTCTCTATGAGAGCGACGATATGCTGGTTTTCATGGATACGGAAAGCTATGAGCAGATTGAGCTGCAAGCCGAATTTGTCGGCGACCGCGCCGCCTTTTTGCAAGATGGCATGAATGTCGTGGTGGAAAGCCATGAAGGCAAGCCCATCGGTATTCGCCTGCCGGACCAAGTCACTTTGGAAGTCAGCGAAACCGAAGCCGTTGTCAAAGGCCAAACAGCTGCATCATCCAACAAACCGGCGATTTGCGATAATGGCGTGCGGGTTATGGTGCCGCCCTTTATTGAAATCGGCGACAAAATCATCGTCGACACGAATGAAGTCACCTATCTGAAGCGAGCCGATTAAATGGCACAATCGCCTGCCATGAATGTGATGCGCGCCGCCGTTGAAAAAGCGGGACGCGCCCTGCGCCGCGATTTCGGCGAAGTGGAAAACCTGCAAGTTTCAAAAAAAGGACCCGGTGATTTCGTCTCACAAGCCGATTTGAAAGCCGAGAAAATTCTTTTCGAAGAGCTCTCAGAAGCGCGTCCCGGTTATGGTTTTTTGATGGAAGAACGCGGCGTGGTGGAAGGCGCCGATGCGACCCATCGCTGGATTATCGACCCGTTGGACGGCACGACAAATTTTTTGCACGGCATTCCGCATTTCGCGATTTCCGTCGCTTTGGAGCGCGAAGGCACTTTGGTGGCGGGCATTGTCTATAATCCGATTACCGATGAATTGTTTTTTGCCGAGCGCGGGCAAGGCGCTTACGGGCCGGGCGGGCGTTTACGCGTATCGGGCCGCAATAAATTATCCGATGCCGTTATCTCAACCCGCTTTGCTTATAAATCACCTGACGGGTTCAAAACACCGGCGCCCGAGATTGAAAAACTCTTGCCGCAAGTGGCGGGCTTGCGCAATTTCGGCTCGGCCGCGCTTGACCTTGCCTATGTCGCCGCCGGTCGCTTTGACGGCTATGTGGAATTTGGTTTGGAAGCTTGGGACTATGCCGCCGGCATTGTGCTGGTGCGTGAGGCCGGAGGCTTGGTTTCTGATGAAACTGACCGCCAGAAAATGCTTGAAAACGGCAACATGGTAGCCGGCAATGAAGCCATTCACGCGGCACTTTTGAAAAATATTTGACCGCGCATCAAATGCTCGCCGACCTCCGGATCATGTTTTCAAAAACATGTTCCAATATTTCTTATTATAGCGTCGGGCCGAGAACTTTCCCCACGCATATCTTAAAAAAGTAGGGATATCGCGCCGCTGCATCTTATGCCTGCTCAAAATTTCTCCACCTTTCCGGTTTTGCGAGGGCTCAGATTCCAAAATTCTGCGCCCCAGCATATTGCCCAGATTATAGTCTTCAATAACCCGTCGCCGCGCTTCGATAATGGCAGGCAATCTTTTTTCATACGCGCCATCGGCAATTGCCTTTTTTATGATTTTCAAGCTGGCTTGCGTGTCTCTAATATCGATGGGGATAAAACTTTCCTTCGGGAAATAATCCTCTGCATTGGAGCAGCCGGAATAGAAAGGAAGCGAATAGCCGAGAAAAGCATCAGACAGTTTCTCAGTCCAATGATGGTCGCCAATATGGTTTTCTACGGCAATGTGATAGCGGAACGCATCAATGCCTTCGGCCTTATGTTCAACGTAATTATACCCCTTACCGAACACGGAAATTTGGTCGGAAAGATCATCAATCAATTCGGAAAGAAAAACCGCGCGGCGCTGGTGAAGAGAATGTTTTTGCGCTTTTGCGGAATAGAACATGGATATTAATTCTGTTTTCTCCGGCGGCTTGGCATGTTTGGCAGCCTGCTCAAGCCCACCGTAATACCAAATTCCTATGGGTGGACAATCAAGCCGATTGGCATGAGGCAGGGAGCGGACATCTTGGCTGGTCAGAAGCATGCCGTATTGCTCAACATAATCTGCGCCATAAAATTTTATCGATGATGGCTCATAAGTCAGCAAAACCGTATTGGCCGAAGGGCATGCCAAATTTTCGAGATTCTGTGTTAGGCGCTCATTGCCGCTTGGCGGCAGGTCATCATAAACCACCAGCCAATCATAGTTGCGCTCATCAATGTCGGTTATCCAAGTAATTTGATTTTCATAAATTTGCGGCAAATCAAAAAGCTGAAAATCCGGAATAGAGTTTTTGGAAATTATTTTGACGCGTATTTTATGTGGCATAATTCATTACTCAGCCGCTTCTTTGCCGAATTGCAAATCGGCCAAACGCGCATAAAGCCCGTCTTGCGCCAGCAATTCATGGTGTTTGCCCTGTGCGGTAACTTTGCCGCCTTCCATGACAATAATGCGGTCGGCTTTCAAAATTGTTGCCAGCCTGTGCGCAATGACCAAAGTCGTGCGCCCTTCCATCAGATTGCCGAGCGCTTTTTGCACCAAAGTCTCGCTTTCCGCATCAAGCGCGCTGGTTGCTTCATCGAGCAGCAAAACCGGTGCATCGCGCAAAATGGCACGCGCAATCGCAATGCGCTGGCGCTGTCCGCCTGACAATGTGACGCCCCGCTCACCCAATTCGGTCGCATAGCCTTGCGGCAAACGCGCGATAAACTCATCGGCTTGCGCCGCTTTGGCAGCGATAATGACTTCTGCCTCGGACGCTTCCGGGCGTCCAAAGCGAATATTTTCCATCACTGTTTTGGCAAATACCACTGTCTCTTGCGGCACAATGGCCAATGCCCCGCGCACGTTTTGTGGCATCATGTCCGGCAAGGCAACCCCATCAATGCTGATGCGCCCGTCTTGCGGGTCATAAAAACGCGACAATAATTGAAACACGGTGGATTTACCGGCGCCCGAAGCACCGACCAAAGCCACTGTTTCGCCGGGTGTCACGGCCAGTGAAAAGCCGCTCAATGCGGAAATTTCCGGCCGCGTCGGATATTGAAAAGTGACATTGTCAAAGGCGATATGCCCTTGCGGCGGCTGCGGTAAGGATTTCGGATTAGCCGGTGGCAGAATGACCGGTTCGACCTGCAAAATCTCGACCAGACGCTCGGTCGCACCGGCTGCCAATTGGACCTCGCCCCACACTTCCGACAAGGCACCGATAGAAGTGGCGCATAAAACCGCATAAAGAATAAATTGTCCCAGCGTGCCGCCGCTCATTGTGCCGTCGAGCACATATTGCGCCCCAAGCCATAAAATGCCGGTCACCCCTGCAAAAATCAGAACAATGGCAATCGCCGTCATGCCGGCGCGCGCCAAAATACGCAATTTGGCGGTATCAAACGACCCTTCAACAGCGTTTGAGAAAATGCGGCGGTCTTCATTTTCATGCGTAAAACTTTGCACTGTTTGCATCGCACTGATGGTCTCCGTGGCATGGCTCGCCGTATCGGCAATGCGGTCTTGGCTGGCCCGCGCCAAACGGCGCACCATGCGGCCAAAAACAATCACCGGCACAATCACCGCAGGCAGAGTAAGGGCCGCCAAACCGGCCAAAGAGGCACTGGTGTAAACCAACATAATGGCCGAACCGACAAACATGAATGAATTGCGCAAAGCAATGGAGGCCGATGAGCCGACCACGGTCTTGATAAGCGTGACATCAGCGGTCAGGCGCGACAATACTTCACCGGTGCGCGTCATCTCAAAAAAAGCCGGTGATAATGTGGTGATGTGATTGTAAACGGCAGCGCGCAAATCGGCGGTCACCCTTTCGCCAATCCATGAGACAAAATAAAACCGCATGGCGCTGGCCAAGCCCAAAACAATGGCGACCACCAGCATGGCAAGGAAATAACGATCGATTGAATTGGCATCTTCGGTCGAGAAACCGTTATCAATCATAAAGCGAACGGCAATCGGCATGGCCAATGTGGCAGCGGTGGCTGCCAGCAGGGCAAGAAATGCAGCCATCACACGGCCCGGATATTGGCCGATAAAAGGAATGAGCGCACGCAAGGGCTGCAAGCTGCGCGCGCGCGGCCGGCGTTTGGCATCTTCTTCCATTTGGGCAACCGATTCGGCGGCGTCATTGCGTGACACGGTGCACGCCCCTTTCTCATTGAATTGTGCTGCTTATAGCAAGCAGTTCAGTGCTTCACCAGAGGCCATATTGACCCCTTAATATCGACTTGCACACAGCCCTTCTTCTGGTTATATAAGCGCTCAACGCGAATTGAGAAGGAAAAGGCGATGAAAAAGGATATTCATCCCGATTATCACATGGTTACGGTGGCCATGACCGATGGCACCACCTATCAGACCCGCTCGACCTATGGAGAAGAGGGCACCACCTTAACGCTGGATATTGACCCGACAACCCATCCGGCTTGGACCAAAGGGTCGCAAACCTTGGTTGACCGCGGTGGCCGCGTCTCGCGCTTCAATAAGAAATTCGACAGCTTTATCGGTTAGATGCGCTGAAAACCTATTTGAAAAGGGCTTCTGCATCATTGCGGGAGCCCTTTTTGCTTTCGAGCATTGCCTCGGCGCGACCTATCTCTTCTTTCAGCAAGCCAATACGCGCGGTCAATTCTTCAACCCCTTGCAAGCTTAAATCCTGTTGGGTCAATTGTTCCAACACACTGCCCTTTGGAGCGCTTATTTCCTCTTCCATAGCTGCCTCACCATGCTTAATCTCAGTCCCATTAATTGTAATGGAAAGAAACGCAAATGTCCGAAAATCTGCCTCAAACCATGAACGCCATCGCCATTGGCGAGGGCGGCGCGCCCGAAAGCCTGTATCTCGCCGCACGTGACTTGCCAAAACCGCAAGCGGGCGAGATTTTGGTGCGGCTTGGCGCGGCCGGGGTCAATCGCGGCGATTGTATGCAGCGCATCGGGCTTTATCCGCCGCCGCCCGGCGCGCCCGATATTATGGGCTTGGAGTTTGCCGGCACTGTGGTCGCGCGCGGCGATAATGCCGATAAATGGCAAATCGGTGATCGCGTGGCAGCGCTGGTCGCCGGTGGCGCTTACGCTGAATATGCCTGTGTCCATCAAGACCACGCATTGGCCGTGCCCGATAATATGAGCTTCACCGATGCAGCCGCCCTGCCAGAGACGATTTTCACCGTTTTTGCCAATGTTTTTGAAGGCGGCGCGTTACAAAAAGGCGAGACGCTTTTGGTGCATGGCGGCTCAAGCGGCATTGGCACAACGGCCATTCAAATGGCCAAACATTTCGGAGCCAAAGTCATCATCACCGCCGGTTCTGACGATAAATGCGCAGCGTGCCGTGATTTCGGTGCCGATTTGACGGTGAATTACCAAAGCCAAGATTTTGTTGACGCATGTCGCGATTTTACCAATGGCGCGGGGGTTAATGTCATTCTCGATATGGTCGGCGGCGATTATATTGCGCGCAATATGGAAGCCGCAGCGATGGGCGGGCGCATCGTCAATATTGCCTATATGCAGGGCTTTTCGGCAGAAGTGAATTTTCTGCCAGTCATGTTGAAACGGCTGACTTTAACCGGCTCAACCTTGCGGGCCCGCCCTTTGGCTGAGAAAACCCGCCTTACCGAGGCCGTCAATAAAGCCTTTTGGCCGCATATTGGCGCGGCGGTGAAGCCGATTGTCGATAGCGTTTATCCATTGGCCGAAGCGGGCAAAGCCCATGCGCATATGGAAAGCAGCCATCATATCGGTAAAATCATTCTTGATTGCAGCAGCTAGACGCACAATTTCTTTGCAGCTTTGGTGGGCTTGCGCTATATAAGCCCCATATTCACTGAAATCGTTGTTTATTTGATGCATGGCTCATGCGTCATGAAACCTATGCAGCGTTTGACCGTTTGGAGACTGACATGACAGCACCGCTTATGCCCAAAGCCACCGCCGTATGGCTGGTAGACAATACCGCCCTGACATTCGATCAGATTGCCCTGTTTTGCGGCTTGCACCCGCTGGAAGTCAAAGGCATTGCCAATGGTGATATTGCCACCGGCATTAAGGGCATGGACCCGATCAGCAATGGCCAGCTGACGCGCGATGAGATTGAACGCTGCCAAAATGATGCCACGGCTGAATTGCAATTGGCCGACGCCAAGCGCGATATTCCGGCTCCCAAGCCACGCAAAGGATCACGCTATACGCCGCTCTCCAAACGACAAGAACGCCCCGATGCCATTGCTTGGCTGGTACGCAATCACCCTGAATTGAACGATGCGGAAATCGGCCGCCTTGTCGGCACAACCAAGCCGACCATTCAAAGCATTCGCGACCGCTCGCATTGGAACATGGCCAATATAACGCCGCTTGATCCGGTGACTTTGGGCATGTGCAGTCAGATTGAGCTTGATGAATATGTCGCCAAAGCGGCCAAACGCGAAGAACGGCGTCAAAAACGTCTGGCGCGCGAAGCGGCGAAAAATGGCGAAGTGTTGAAAGATGCAACCGAAACCACGGCACTCACATCCGAAACCCCGGAAGTAACTCCAATGGATACACCGGCGGAAACGCCGCAGCCGATTGATGATAGCCAAGTATTTGCTGACAGCCCGTCATCTGACACGGCTGACGAAAGCACAGACGAACCACTGCGTCCGGAAGACGTTTTTAAATCATAGTTGCAGCGCGGGCTTATGCCTGCTCGCGCAAGGCCTCAATCTGCTCCTTGAGAGCAAGCTTCTTGCGCTTGAGCGTCCATATATCGAGCGTGTCTTCAGACAAATCGGCCTGTCGGGCGCGAATCTCATCCTCCAGCTCACTATGCTGGCGCTGCAAACTTGTGAGGCGTGCATTGATGGTCATAGCCACCTCCCTTTTTTGCCTTTTCAGCGTGACAGTTTGCTTGGCCCGTGTCCATGAATAAATGCGAAAAAGCGCCAAAACGGCTTGAAATAGATGTATAATTCAGGCTATACCCGCGCTTTCCTGTTTTCGGACAGGCCATTCACGCGGCGGAGGCGATAATGAGCGACGCGAAAATCGGCATAATTATGGGTAGCCAGAGCGACTGGCCGACCATGAAACACGCGGCGGATATTCTTGACGAATTGGCCGTTGCCCATGAATGCAAAATCGTTTCGGCGCACCGCACGCCAGACCGCATGTATGATTATGCCCGTGCCGCCAAAGAAAACGGCCTGAAAGTGATTATTGCGGGCGCCGGTGGGGCGGCGCATTTGCCAGGCATGACCGCCGCTTTAACGCCGATTCCCGTGCTCGGCGTGCCCATACAGTCAAAAACGCTGTCAGGCCAGGACTCGCTTTTGTCCATTGTGCAAATGCCTGCCGGTGTGCCGGTCGGTACTTTGGCGATTGGCGAGGCCGGTGCCAAAAATGCGGCGCTCTTGGCCGCTGCCATTGTCGCCAATGAAGATGCCGAACTGGCTGAAAGGCTGGACGCCTGGCGCGCCGCGCGCACGGCAGATGTGCAAGAGTTCCCCAGTGACGACGGATAATCGGCCTAAAGATAACGCCATCAAAACCATTGGCATTGTCGGCGGCGGCCAATTGGGCCGCATGCTGGCCTTGGCTGCGGCAGAATTGGGCCTGAAAACCCATATTTATTGCCCCGAAGCCGACTGCCCCGCCGCACAGGTATCAAGCGCGTTCACCGCCGCCGCTTATGATGATGAGGCCGCCTTATCGGCCTTTGCCGCCGCGGTTGATGTCGTCACTTATGAGTTTGAAAATATTCCCGTCGCCACGGTGGCGCATATTGCAGCCGCGAAAAATGTTTTTCCATCCGCCAAGGCGTTGAAAATCGCCCAAGACCGCTTTGAAGAAAAGTCCTTCATGCGTGCACAAGGTTTCGGCGTTGCCGATTTCTTCGATATTACCGATTTGGCC
>RFZE01000054.1 GCA_009920875.1 Alphaproteobacteria bacterium
TCAAGCGTATCTGTGATGCGTTGCATGAGCGACGCTTCACGGTCAACAACCGTGACATCATTGCCTTCACCGGCCAAATGCCGCGCAATACCGAAACCGACTTGGCCGGCCCCACAAACAATGACTTTCATCGGTCCCTCAACCCCATTGCTATTTGCTAGACATGGCTTTTAGCATGATTGCCACCCGATATTCCAAGCGATTTCATTTTGCGGTGCAGCGCCGAGCGCTCCATACCCACAAATTCAGCCGTTCTTGAAATATTTCCCGAGAAACGCTCAATTTGCGCCATCAGATAATCACGCTCAAAACACTCGCGCGCGTCGCGCAATGGCAGCGACATAATATGCCGCGATTGTCCGACATTTTCAGCGACATCGGTTTCGCTCAAAATCTCTTTGGGCAAATGGTCAATGGTCAATGTTTCTTCACCGGCGGCATGGCTTGTCAACATCATATGCTCAATGCAATTGCGCAATTGACGCACATTGCCCGGCCAGTTATGCGATTGTAGCACAGCCATCACATCACTGCCCGCTTCGCGCACCGGCATATTCATTTGCGCCGCCAACATGCGGACAAAATGTTCAACCAAATAGGGAATATCATCGCGCCGTTTATTTAACCCCGGCACCTCCAAGGTCATGACATTGAGCCGGTGATATAAATCCTCGCGCAAAACACCTTCGGAAATGCGTTTTTTCGGGTCGCCACTACATGACGACAATATCCGCGAGTCTATTTGCACCAAATCCTTGCCACCAATGCGGGTCACGCCGCCATCTAGCAACATTTTCAATATCGCTTTTTGCTGCGAAATCGGGAAACTGCATATCTCATCGAGATAAAGAGTGCCGCCATGCGCCTGCTCAAAAAGGCCCGGCTCAATCTGACCGCCCTCTTCATACCCAAACAGCATGCGATCGATTTGCTCGGCATCGTCGCCCAGCATAGCCGTATGCACGGAAATGAAGTTGCCGGTCGCGCGCGGTGAACGCGCATGCAATTGATGCGCGGCCGCTTCCTTGCCCGAACCTGACGGGCCGACAATCATGACACGGCTTTTGGTTTGCGACAGCTTGTCGATTTTGGTGCTTAATTGCTCCATCGCCGCGGCCTTGCCCACCAATGTCAGTTGAACATCGGCGCGGCGCTTCAGCTCGGTATTTTCACGTTGCAGACGCGCCGCTTCAATCGCACGCGCCACCGTAACCAAAAGCTTGTCTGATTTAAAAGGCTTTTCAATATAGTCATAAGCCCCCGACCGTATGGCCGTGACTGCCGTATCGATATTGCCGTGACCCGAGATAATGACGACGGGCAAATTGGGATATCGCTCCCGTAAAATATTCAAAATCTCCAGCCCGTCCAGACGACTGCCTTGCAGCCAAACATCAAGCAGCACCATGGCCGGACAGCGGCGGGTAATTTCCCGCAAAGCACTGTCGCTATCTTGCGCAATCCGCGCCTCATAACCTTCATCTTCCAGAACACCGGCAACCAGGTCGCAAATGTCACGCTCATCATCAACGATTAACACATCTCCAAACATCATATTTCCTCTAACATTTTGGATTTGCCCACCATTTCAGGAGGCCGCAAGGGTAACACCACTTGCAGCATTGCGCCGCTTCCGCCTGACGCACACCATGGCGCATCGCTTAAAACAAGCTTGCCCCCATGATCATCTACAATCTTTTTTACAATCGACAGGCCCAGCCCTGTCCCCTCTTCCCGTGAGGTATTGTATGGCTCCAACAAGTCATAGCGATTTTTCTTCGGCCAGCCGATGCCCGAGTCGCTGATTGACAGAACAACCTGCCCTTCGCTTTCTTCCACCGTCACGCTTATGCGTTTCTCTCCATTGCCGCCGCGCACGGCTTCTTCAGCATTTTTTAAAATATTAGTTAAGGCCTGACTTATAAGGCGTCGGTCGCCGACCAAATTAACTTCCGGCACTTCGCTGACCGAGTAGTCAATATCGGCGTTTGCGACCCGTTGCAGCAAAACCGTTTCCGAAATCACGTCAGCCAAATTGACCCCGTCCATCCGCGCCGCCGGCATGCGCGCGAAAGAGGCAAACTCATCGACCATATTGCCGATATCTTCCACTTGTCTGATGATGGTATCGGTGCACTGTTTGAAAATATCTTGATCGTCATGAGCGGCCTGCCCATATCGCGCTTGCAAGCGCTCAGCCGAAAGTTGGATTGGTGTCAGCGGGTTCTTAATCTCATGCGCAATGCGACGGGCGATATCGGACCAGGCGGCATTGCGTTGTGCCGTCAATAAATCGGTAATGTCGTCAAAGGTAATAATGGCACCACCATGCAAACCATGGGTCTTTTGAGCTGCAGCTCGGATAATACGACCGTTAAGCGCCGGATTGTTAATGTTGAACTCGCGTGTCACGCGACGCGCCGGCGTAATGTTCAAGGCCGCCAATATGCCTGAAAATTCAGGCATTGCCCTGTTTAATGACTGCCCGATAAGCGCGTCGGCCGGTTGCTCATAAAGCGCTCCGGCAACCTCATTGGCATGATTGATAAAGCCGTTCTCATCGACACCGATAACACCTGACGAAACCCCATTTAACACGGCCTCGGTAAAACGGTTTCTTTCATCGAGGTCGGCATGCGTATCTTTCAGATCGGCCTGCTGTTCACCCAAACGTTCGGCCATTTCGTTAAATGTCTCTGCCAGCTGGATGATTTCATCATTGCCGCGCAAGGTTTCAGCGCTCACACGCGCCTCCAAATCGCCCTCGCCCAAGCGCCGTGTCATATGAATGAGCCTGCCAATCGGCGAAACCAACCGGTCAGCAAGAGACAGGCCAAGCCATATGGCCGACAGCAAGATTACCAAAGTGAGAATGATATAAATCAAGGCGAAGGTTAGCTGCGTCTCAAAACGTCGCTTTTCCATCGCCGAGTAATCACGCACGGCGGCATCTGTTCTCAGCAATTGCTGGGTCACGCTTGGCATCATCAAGCGCGCCGAATAAAGATAAGTGTCGCGCAGCCCGTCAACTTTGCGTAAGGCCAATATCTGGCTTGTCTCCATCGCTGTAATGATAATTGTTTTGTCGTTTGAAGCGGCAAAGGCTTCGTCCGGAGGGCGCACCGTTAAAATGGTTGTTTCCGGCGCAGCCGCCATCAAAACATCACCCTTTTTGTTAATGAGCAGCGCTTGCTGAGTATCACGCAAAGCCGCTTGTGCTTCGAGATAACGCCGGAAACGGCGACGGTCGCTTTGAAATACATCACGCGCTGATGACAGATCGCGCGCCATAATATTCATGTCACGACGCAGGCCTTCTCGTTGTTCAGCCAAATAGGCATTGGCCACGGCGGTGGTGTTTTCAATAATGGTTTTGGTGCGTGTCGAGAACCAATAGTCCAGCCCGCGGTCGAGGGTTACAAAGGCAAAAACCGCAACCAATATGGCCGGTAAAACAGCAATCATCGAAAAAAGCGTAATCATTCGACCGTGCAGACGCGCACCGGCCAAACCGGCACGTTGGCGGCGACGCACGCGCACAGCTTGAGCGCCCAAAACCAACAACAAACCGCCAATGATGAAAATATTAAACGATAAGAGCGTCCACACGGTCTCAGGCTTGGTTTCAAGCGGCGTTACATTGGTCAAAATCAAATAAGATCCAACGCCCGACGCAATTCCAAGAATTGCGAACAGGATGGAGAGAAAGCGCGTAACCTCGGTCAGTCGAAAGCGGCTGAGCCATAGCCGCAGCTTCCTCAAAACGCCGGTGGGATGAAGGACACTCATCTGCCACTCCTAAAACAACCCACCGCATACAGATGTGCTCTTTGCGCCATACACATGGCAAGAGAATAACCCTTTTGAACATGCGCACCTAGCAAAATGTTGCATTGCTGCAACAGTTTAGCTGTCTGCGCCGTCTTCCATCATTGAAAGCCGAGGAAATACCCCTTGCGGCGTCGGCAACGCAGTGCCCGGAGTGAGGCGATAATCGGCACCCAAACTCGCAAAATCGCGGTGTTCTTGAGCGATATCCAACAAATCGAGAAGCTGTGCAGCACCTGCCGGTATGACCGGCTGCAGCAAAATGGCCGCCTGACGCACCAGTTCTGCGGTTACGTAAAGCACCGTGCCCATGCGTTCAGGATTTTCTTTCTTCAAGGCCCATGGTTCTTCCGACGCAAAATAGCGATTGGCTTCGGACACGGCGTCCATCACAGCGGCCAAATAATTATGCACTTCATGCCCCTGCATCGCTTTATCCGTTTGCGCTTTCAAGCCGTCAAACAATGCCAAAACTGCTTCATCCTCCGCTGAGAATTCTTGCGGTGACGGTAAGCTTGCATCGCAATTCTTCGCTATCATCGACAAGCTACGCTGCGCCAGATTGCCGATGTCATTGGCCAAATCGGCATTGACGCGATTGACAATGGCCTCATCGGAGAAACTGCCATCTCGGCCAAACGGCACTTCTCGCAAAAAGAAATAACGCAGCGCATCGACGCCATAATGCTCAGCCAGCACCATCGGGTCCAACACATTGCCAAGCGATTTCGACATTTTTTCGCCCTTCACGGTCAAGAAACCATGCGCGAATACTTGTTTCGGTAAAGGTAAATCGGCCGCCATCAGAAAAGCGGGCCAGTAAACCGTATGGAAGCGGGTAATATCCTTGCCGATAACATGCAGACTGCACGGCCAAAAATCGGCAAATCGCCCATTGCGGTCGGGATAATCCAGCACGCTTAAATAATTGGTCAGCGCATCCATCCAAACATACATGACATGGTCTTTATCGCCGGGCACCGGCACGCCCCAATCAAAAGCGGTGCGAGAAATCGATAAATCCTTTAAGCCACCCTTGATGAATGAAACAATCTCATTGCGACGGCTATCGGGCATCAGAAATTCTGGATTGGCCTCAAAATGCGCCAATAACTTGTCTTCATAGGCCGACAGGCGGAAGAAATAGCTGTCTTCCTCCAGCCATTCGACAGGCGTGCCTTGCGGCGACAGCTTATTGCCCTCGCCATCATCACTCAGCTCATCTTCGCCGTAAAAAGCCTCGTCGCGCACAGAATACCAGCCTTTATAGCTGTCCTTGTAAATATCGTCGCGGCCATTATCGGCAATACGCTGCCATAATTCACTGACCGATGCATGATGGCGTGCCTCAGAAGTGCGAATAAAGTCATCATGGCTGCAATTCAACGCTTGCGCCATTTCTCGGAAGGCGGGCGTCAACTCATCAGCCAATTCTTGTGCCGTTTTGCCCTGCTCGCGCGCGGTTTGCAGCATTTTTTGGCCGTGATCATCCGTTCCGGTCGAAAAATAGACGTTCTCACCGTTCAATCGGCGGTATCGCGCAATCGTATCCGTAGCCATTATTTCATAGGCATGACCAATATGCGGACGGCCATTTGGGTAGGAAATAGCCGTAGTTATAAAAAAATTTTTATCTGTCACTTTAACTTCCTAAACAGCCCTTTTTCGGCTCGCATCAGCAAAGCCTGTCATCCATTCCAACACCGCTTGCTTTTTATCCAAGTTCAAAGCTTCAACCGCGCGGCTGTCTTGCTCCACCTTCTCCCACAAGGCCACAAAGGGTTCAACCCCCAAGCCATCGCCCAAAAGACGATTGACCAAAGCCTCTTCGCCCTCAAAAACCGGCTGAAAACCGGCGCCTGTAGAGGCAAAGCGCACATAGCGATGCAGCCAACCCGATAACAGGAAACAAAATATCGCAAACTGTTCCGGTGCTGCGCGCGCACCAAACCGTCCGGCGAGGCCGTGCAATTTCTCAACATCAAGCTGCGGTGCGGTTTCCAACACCCCAATCATTTCGCGATAAAGGTCAAAACCGCCCTCTTCGCTGAGCATTAATGCGTAACCTGCGCTGCCTTGCGCCAAAAAGGCCGAGGCGGCAACTTCATTGGGGTCACTGCCTTCAAGCCGCCCATGAACAATCGACTGCAAATCGCTTTCGTCAAGCGCATTGAAAGACAACATACGGCAGCGCGACCTGATGGTATCCAGCAAACGCCCCGGATTATGACAGATAATCAAAAACAGGCATTTTTCCGGTGGTTCTTCAATCAGCTTTAAAAGCGCATTGACGCCGTATCTGTTCAACTCATCAATGCTGTCGATAATCGCCACACGCCAGCCACCGCGACCGGCACTGAGGTTGAAAGACTGTCGCAAATCGCGCGCCGCTTCAGCCGGAATATCACCACGAAATTTTTGTGTCTTCGGATTATAGTCACGTTTCAAGACGAACAAGTCCGGATGTGCGCCCTCTTCAACCAAATGCGCGTCATCGCTCTCAAGCGCCGGCGACATGGCAGTAGCCGAGCCACCCGATAAAACCAGCCGCGCCGCCAAATAAGCAAAGCTGGCTTTCCCCACCCCCTTCGGGCCGGTGAGCAGCCAAGCATGCGGCATGCGACCACCATTTAACGCGGCAAGAAAATCGGCTTGCGGCTTGGCATGCCCGGTCAGAATCCGCGTCAAACGCGGCGGGTTGTCACCGTCAATATCCGGCAGTTCTTCAATGGTTTCGGCAGTGCTCATGGCGCTACATTAAGCGGTCAGGCAATGCGCGGCTAGAGCTTAAAGCGCGCTTGCATGACATCTTCGATTTGCTGCCAGACCGCATCGAAAGTGTTTTCTGCATCAATCACCATTATGCGTTTCGGGTCCTCCGCTGCCAGCGCCAGAAAACCGTCGCGCACATCGCGGTGAAAACCGGCATCTTTCTTCTCAAAGCGCGCCGCGCCGCCACGTTTTTCAGCACGCTGCAGACCGGCATCTTCACGCAAATCAAGCAGAAAGGTGACATCAGGCACGGTTTTACCGACCGCCATTTGCTGCATCGGACGCACCACATCAAGCCCAAGCCCTCCGGCAATACCCTGATAGGTCAGCGTGCTGTCAAAAAAGCGATCGCAAATCACCCATTTGCCTTCTTGCAATGCCGGTTCAATCAGCCGGTTGACATGCTCGACCCGCGCTGCCGTCATCATCAGCAATTCTGAGTAGGGATGCCAGCGATTGGGGTCACCCTGCACAAGGAGGTCGCGCAGTTCCTCGCCCTGCTTGGTGCCGCCCGGCTCGCGTGTTTCAACAACCTCGAGCCCTTTATTGCGTAAATAACCGGCCAAACGCGCCGCCTGGGTTGACTTGCCGCCGCCCTCGCCGCCTTCAAAGCTGATAAATTTTCCTCGCATTTTAATCACCCACCATCAAATAAATCAGACTGTCTATTGCCCGTCCGATAACATTGCCCTTATCAACATCTTCCGCCGCCACCAAATCAACCTCTTGCGGCGCCAGACCGGGCAAGGTGACCCGCAACTTACCCAGCCTATCGCCCGTTTTAATCGGGGCCAGCACCGGATTTTCATAAGTCACGGTCGCTACCATTTTGCGTCGCCCGCTGCGCGGCGTGACGATGTCGAAACGCTGCTTGGTGGTGACTTTCACCGTCGCTTCGTCACCGTGCCAAACCGGCAATTCGGTGACTTTCTGTCCTGGCTCAACCAACAAGTCACGTTGGAAATTACGAAAGCCGAAAGTCATCAACTTGCGCGCTTCGCGGGCGCGCTCACGTTTGGAATTCAGCCCGTTAATCACCAAAATCAAGCGCCGCCCATTTTGTTCGGCCGAGGCGACAAGCCCATAGCCCGACTCCTCCGTATGGCCGGTTTTCAGACCATCAGCCCCGATATTGGCATAGAGCAGAGGGTTGCGATTGGTCTGGCGAATATTGTTCCATGTGAAATCACGCTCGCTGAACAGGCGATAATAATCGGCATGATTGTTAATCAGGTGACGCGCCAAAATGGCCAAATCGCGCGGCGTGGTCTTGTGTTCAGGGTCCGGCAGTCCGGTTGAATTGATGAAACGCGAGCGGCTCATGCCCAGCTCTTGCGCCCGCTCGGTCATCAATTCGGCAAAGGCCGGTTCGCTACCGGCCAAACCCTCAGCCAATGCGATGCAGGCATCATTACCCGATTGAATAATCACCCCGCGCAGCAAATCGAGCACAGAGACCCGCGACCGCGCTTTCAAAAACATGGTTGAGCCGCCCGAACCGGCACCGCCGCGCCGCCACACATCATCGCTGACGAAAAACTCTTCATCGGCCGTGATGGCGCCGCTTTCCAGCGCTTCAAAAGCCATCAGCACGGTCATGAGCTTGCTCATGCTGGCAGGGCTCATGCGCGCATCGGCATTTTTTTCAAACAGCGCGACACCGGTTTCGGCATCCAGCAATAAGGCATAGCTGGCTTTGGTTTCAATGGCCTGAGCCGAAAGCGGCAGCAGCAGCAACATGACCCATAATGATTTCAACAACCGCATAGCAAGCCCCCTATTGCTCGATAATCACCGCATCGGTATGACCGGCGGCGACCAGTCTTTCCAGCGTCAGACGGGCATCGGCGCGAATATTGGCACCGCCCATTTTCACGCGATAGAGCGTCGCCCCGCCCATTTCCACTTCAACGATTTTCACCGGTGCAAAATCTTTCAACCGCACTTGCAAGGCCTCCGCATTTTCACGCATCGAAAACACCCCGACCTGCACGGCATAGCGCTTTTCCTCGATATCGGGCAGTGGCTTGACCACCCGCTTGCCGTCAGCCGAGCGCACATCGACAGGGGCGACCGGTGCGGCGGCAACTTTGCTGTCTTCTTTCGGTGTCTCCGGCTTATCGGCAATGAAGCGGTCCGGCTCTTGGCGTTTAATCAACCGACCCGAAGTGTCATAAAGCGGCGCGCGGCCCAGATATTGCACCCGCACTTTCGCCGTGCCCTTTTCCTTAAACCCCAAAAGGTCAGCCGCATGGCGCGACATATCTATTTCGCGGTCTTTGGCAAATGGCCCACGATCATTTATCCGCACAATGACCGAGCGCCCGTTTTCCAAATTTGTTACTTTGGCACGCACCGGCATAGGCAAGGTCGGATGCGCGGCGGTCAGCAAATCCATATCGAAAATTTCGCCATTGGCGGTGCGGCGACCATGAAATTTCGGGCCATACCAAGAGGCAATGCCGGTATTGTCATAGGTCGCGTCTTCTTGCGGGTAATACCATTCGCCCTCAATCTCATAGGGCGTGCCGATTTTGTAAATGCCACCGGCGGCGACGCGACGCCCCTGCTCTTCTACCG
>RFZE01000055.1 GCA_009920875.1 Alphaproteobacteria bacterium
GCCACTACTTTGCGGGCTTCTTCAAACACCCAGGCTTTTGATAAATTGGCCGCTTCGCGCATTGACATGACAGTTCCTCTATTGCGTCGGAAACTATCAGCCCGCCTCACAAAATCAAGGCGCAAAATTAATTTGCGCGGCTCGGCTTTTGTGCGCTTGCCAAGCGCGCCGGTCGCGGTCATATATCGGGCATGAGCGATAAATCAATATTGGCCAAATTCTCTTCGCAAGAGGCCGCCATGGCAGCGCTTTGTGTGGCGCAGAAATTGGCCGGCTGCGACGATGCGGTATTGCACACCTTTCTCGACAGGCACGCCTCATTGGCCGATGCGCCTCGCAATGAAGCTTTGGCGGTGACCCAAGACATCGTCGGTGCGGCAGAAGGCTTGGACACTTTATTGGAAATTGTCGCGGCCAGCCTGTCGGACAAGCAAAGCGCCACTGTCTATATGCTATGCGCCGATTTCATCGCGCAAAACGGCACTGTCTCTCCGGAAGAAATGCGTTTTCTTGAACGCTTGGGCGAAGCGTTGATGATTGACCGTCTGAGCCGCGCCGCTTTTGACCGCGCCGCACAAGCACGCGCCGCATCCCTTACCGGTGACGGCGATGGCTGAGTTTGCCGCTTTCATCAGCGCCCATGAAGCGGCTTTGCGCGTCGGCATTATGTTGGCGCTTTTGGTTTTGTTTTTCGGACTGGAGCGCGCTTTGCCGCGCCGCCAACAAAATATCGCCCTCGGCCATGCGGCGGGCAATCTCTTTATCGGCGCGATTAATGCCGGGCTTGTGCGCCTTATTGTGCCGGGGGGCTTGGCGGCTTTGGCCTTTTGGAATGCGGGCGGTGGCTTGCTCGGCCTCGTCCATGCGCCTGATTGGCTGGTCTTTCCGGCCAGCCTTCTCTTGCTTGATTTGGTACTTTATTGGCACCACCGCCTGTTTCACGAAATCCCGTTTTTATGGCGCTGGCATGGTGCCCATCACAGTGACCGCACCCTAAATGTCACCTCCGGCTTGCGCTTTCATCCGGGCGAGGCGCTCATCAGCACGGGTATTAAAGCGGCCGCCGTGCTGCTTATCGGCGCGCCCGCTTTGGCGGTGATTTGTTTTGAAATCCTGCTCAATGGCGCGTCTTTATTCAATCACGCCAATTGGCGGCTCGGGCGACTGGACGGGGTTTTGCAAAACCTCATTGTCACGCCCGACATGCATCGTTTGCATCATTCACGCGCGCCACAAGAAAGCAGGATGAATTACGGCTTCTTTTTATCTGTCTGGGATCGCCTTTTCGGCACTTATCAAAGCCGCCCCGCGCAAGCGCATGAGCTCATTGAATTGGGACTGGCGGAAGCCGAAAATGACAATGTCATGGCGGCCTTGATACATCCGTTCAAACGATAAATGTGGATAAGGCGCGCCCTCGGTAATATCAGGCGAGTAAAATTTTCTTCCTCAACCTGCGCCTGCTGGCTTTGCGGAGCAAACCAGCAGAGCTTCGACCCATGGATGATTCGGAACAGCAATTTTATCGCGGCATGCAGAAGGCGGTGTCGGTTGCTGTCCGTGGCGGCGCCATTATTAACCAACAGCCGGTGGTCGCCCAGCCGAACGTCCAAAGCACTCATATGGCTTTTTCCATTATGCCCATTGCAGCGCTTTTTAATGCCATGAAGCGTATGGCTTTTGCTCAAATGGGCTGGCTGAAATCAAACCACCAGCCCTATCACTAAGCCTGTTATACCTGCCGTCGCCGCACCATATCCGGGCTCAGCTGGTTAAGCGAAGAAATACCCATCAGCTTCATGCCGCGCTCAATTTCACTTTGCAAATTGGACAGGGCTCTTTCTACCCCGGCCTGACCGGCAGCAGCCAGCGCGTATAAATAAAGCCGCCCGCCCGAACATGCGGTCGCGCCCAGCGCCATCGCTTTCAAAATATGTGTGCCGCGGCGAATGCCGCCATCGCATATCACCTCAATCTCGCCGCCAACCTCATTGAGGATTTCTTCCAATTGGTCAAATGGCGAGCGCCCGCCATCCAATTGCCGCCCGCCATGATTGGAAATCATAATCGCATCGGCGCCCATATTGACGGCGCGGCGCGCATCACCTGCGCTCATCACGCCCTTTAGGCAAAACTTGCCGCCCCACGCGGCGCGCAGATCAGCGGCATCTTGCCAATCCATATTTTGGTCGAGCATGGTCGAAAAATAATCACCGACCGAAATGGCGATATTCGAGCCTTCCCCGACATGGTCTTTCAATTGTGACAATTCAAATTTCGAGCGCAAAAAATAATTCAGCGCCCAGCTTGGCTTGCTGGCAAATTGCCAAACACTGGACGGCGTTAAGCGCGGCGGTGTGGTGAAGCCGGTGCGCAAATCGCGCTCACGATTGCCGCCGGTAATGGTATCGACCGTCAATGTCAAAATTTCAAAATTCGCCGCTTTGGCCATATCCAACATGGCGGCATTGAGAGAGCGGTCTTTGTGAAAGTAAAATTGAAACATTTTCGGCGTGGCAATCAGCGCGCCGATTTCGGCGAGAGACACCGTGCCCAATGATGACACGCCAAATAAAGTGCCGAATTTTTCCGCCGCGCGCGCCACGGCGCGCTCGCCCTCATGATGAAACAGACGCTGCAAAGCGGTCGGCGAACAAAAAAGCGGCATATCCAATTTTGTCCCCATCACCTGAACCGACATATCCACTTCAGCAACCCCGCCCAATATATTGGGCACCAAATCAACCGCCTCATAGGCCTCGCTATTGCGCCTATAGGTCACCTCATCATCGGCCGCGCCATCAATATAATGAAATATCGGCCCGGGCAGGCGGCGGCGCGCCAAATCGCGCATATCTTCAACATTGTGACAATCGGACAACCGACGGGGCATGGTTTTAATCCTGCTCTAACCCTGCTTGAAATGCTTGGACAGTTTCAGCCCCTGCGCCTGATAATTTGAATTGAGGCCGGCACCATAAAGCGTTTGCGGCACATCGGTCAGGCGCTCATAAACCAAGCGCCCGATAATTTGTCCATGCTCCAAAATAAACGGCACTTCGCGCGAGCGCACTTCCAATACGGCACGCGCCCCGCCCTTGCCATCAGGCCCCTTGCCGCCGGCTTCTGTCGCGCCAAAACCGGGGTCAAAAAAACCGGCATAATGCACACGAAACTCACCGACCAGCGGGTTGAACGGTACCATTTCGGCGGCATGGGTCGGCGGAATGGTGACCGCTTCACGCGAGGCCAGAATATAAAACTCATCCGGATCGAGAATAATCTCATTGCCGGCATCGCGATAAACCGGCTCCCAATATTGTGCGACCGGCAATATGCCCGGCTTGTCGACATCAATAAGTCCTGCATGGCGTTTGCCACGCCAACCGACAAGCCCGCTTTTGGCATCGCCCAGTAAGTCAATCGACACGCCCAAGCCGCCATCAATATTGGCCGCACCGTCAACCAGGCCGGTTTCCTCATGCAGCCGCTTTAACTCAGCGTCATTGTGCGCTGGCGCGCCGCGGCGAAAGCGCAATTGCGACAGGCGCGAGCCTTGGCGCACCAATATGGGAAAGGTGCGCGGGCACACTTCCAAATATAAATGCCCCTTATAACCGGCCGGCACTTTATCAAATTCCGTGCCGAAATCGGTAATCAGACGGGTGAAGACGTCAATGCGTCCGGTTGAACTTTTCGGATTGGCAAAACCGGTCGTGCGTTCCGGCAGGCTGACCGCTTCCATAAGCGGCACCAGATACACACATCCGGTTTCCAAAACCGCGCCATGCGACAGATCGATTTTGTGATAAGCGCGCGCCGCCAACTTATCGGCCACCGTGCCTTTTTCACCGGGCAGAAAACTGGCGCGAATGCGATAGGCGATATCGCCGAGGCGCAAATCGAGACTGGCCGGTTGAATTTGGTCATCCAGTACCCCGCCCGACGCCCAGATTTGCTTTTCGCGCACCATATTTTGAATGCCATGCGCCGGCAAAATGCCAACCGCATGGGTTTGGCCCTTAGCCGTGACAGGCTCTTGGCCGCCCTCTTCGGGAAACAGTGCACCGGTTTCTGCCGCTTCGCTCATGACCGGACCGCCTGTGAGGCTGTATAACGAATCTCAAACATGGGGCGAGTTTACGCGCAAATCATCATCATGTCTTGACGTAATGTCTTGACGGGGCGCGCATTTTTCGACATGTTCTCTCCAATTGAGGTGATTTGAGCCGGCTGGCTTGCGGCCTCGTTAAATAAACAGCTAAAACTGCCGGATGGACCCGGCCCTATGGTCGGTTTTTTTATGCCGGCGTATTAAAGGTCACGCAGGAGAATATTATGACCGAGACAAAAAACTGGCAGGCGCAGACGCGCATGGTGCATGAAGGACAAGACCGCTCGCCCTTTGGCGAAACGGCAGAAGCGCTTTATCTCACTTCGGGCTATGTCTATGACAGTGCCGAGCAAGCCGAAGCGCGCTTTAAGGAAGAAGAAGACGGCTATATTTATTCGCGCTTCGGCAATCCGACCGTGCGCGCTTTTGAAGAGCGCATGATGGCGCTTGAAGGGGCGCAGGATGCGCGCGCCACGGCCACCGGCATGGCCGCCGTCACCGCTTGCATGATGAGCCAATTGCAAGCGGGTGACCATATTGTTGCGGCGCGCGCATTATTCGGCTCCTGCCGCTATGTGGTGGAAACCTTAATGCCGCGCTTTGGCGTCGCCTGCACATTGGTGGACGGGCGCGACCTTGAGGCTTGGAAAACCGCTTTGCGGCCCGAGACCAAAGTGTTGTTTTTGGAAACCCCATCCAATCCGGTATTGGAAATCATCGATATTCAGGCGGTTGCCGATATTGCCCATAATCATGGCGCGCGGCTGGTCGTCGATAACGTCTTTGCCACACCGGTCTTGCAAAAGCCGATGGCCTTGGGTGCCGATATCACGATTTATTCGGCAACCAAACATATTGACGGACAGGGCCGATGCCTTGGCGGCATTATTTTGGGCGATAGCGATTATATCAAAAACGAATTGGCCAATTTCATTCGTCAAACCGGCCCCAGCCTCGCGCCGTTTAACGCTTGGGTCATGTTGAAAGCGCTGGAGACATTGCATTTGCGGGTTGACCGGCATTGCGACAATGCCGAAAAATTGACCGACATGCTGGTCGCGCATGACAAAATCGAACGGGTTTATTATCCCGGCCATCACAGCCATCCGCAATTTGAGCTGGCGCAAAGGCAAATGACGCGCGGCTCCAACCTGATTGCGTTTGACGTGAAAGGCGGCAAGGCTGACGCTTTTGCATTGGCCAATAGCCTCGAGATTGCCCATATTTCCAATAATCTCGGCGATGCCAAAACCCTCATCACCCATCCCGCGACGACCACCCATGCCAAGCTGAGTGATGCAGCAAAGGCCGAATTGGCCATTCAAGACGGCACATTGCGGTTATCCGTCGGGCTTGAGGATGCGGCTGATTTGCTTGACGATTTCGAACGCGCATTGGCGAAATTGGCATAGGGTTTCGAACTGGGGTATCGTTCGGCATATGCAACAAGCAATCACCCGTAATATTGCGGTTTCGGTAGAGACCCGTTTTCTGGAAGGCGATAGCGACCCGGATGAGCAATATTTCGTTTGGGCCTATCGCATCACCATTGAAAATCACGGCGATGAGACGGTGCAATTATTGACCCGCCATTGGCAAATTACCGATTCACAAGGACGCCTTAAGGAAGTGCGCGGCGACGGCGTGGTCGGCGAACAGCCCGTGCTCGAGCCGGGCGGTCATTTTACCTATTCTTCCGGCACGCCCTTATCAACCGCCTCAGGCTTTATGCGCGGCAGTTATGGCATGCAGACCCAAGCCGGTGAAAATTTTGACATTGAGGTGCCGGCTTTTTCGCTGGACAGCCCGCATGAAAGCGGGAACATAAATTGAGTGATGAGCGATAATCGCACCATATTTTTCATTATCGGCCTGCTTTTGGGCGCGGTGGCCGGCGGCATGTTATTGCCGGCCATGGCCGATGCCACAATCGGCCATAAAGACTGGCAGGTTTTCATCACCAGCGCATTGGTCACCGGCTTTATCGCCGGCGCGTTAATATTGACCAATCGCGGAAAATTGCCGCCGCTTTCGGTCAAACAAGCTTTTACCCTGACCAGCCTGTCATGGCTTGCCTTGACCGGTTTTGCTGCCCTGCCTTTCGCTTTCGGCGAATTGGATATGAGCTATACGGATGCGTTTTTTGAGGCCATGTCGGGACTGACGACGACCGGCGCTACGGTGATTACCAATCTCGACAGCGCCCCGCCCGGCATTCTTTTATGGCGCGCGCTTTTACAATGGTTTGGCGGCATCGGCATTATCGTTATGGCGATTTCCGTGCTGCCCATGCTGAATATTGGCGGCATGCAATTATTTCGTCTCGAAAGCTCCGACACATCGGAAAAAATTCTGCCGCGCACGGCGCAGATTGCCGGTTCGATTATGCGGCTTTATTTCGGCATTACCTTGGCATGCGTGTTGTGCTATTTGGCCGCCGGCATGAACATGTTTGACGCTGTCGCCCATGCCATGACAACCATTGCGACGGGGGGGTTCTCAACCCGCAATGACAGTTTCGGCGCTTTTGGTGCGCCGGTCGCCATGGTGGCGATATTCTTCATGCTGGTCTCGGCCGTGCCGTTTGTCGCCTATTTGCAATTGGTCAATCGCAAATTCGACAAATTTGTCCGCGATGAACAAATCCGCACTTTCTTTTTGCTCGCCCTTATCGCCGCTGCAACCATGTGGATTTATCAATTATCCATGTTCGACCAAGCCGCCGCACCGGCGCTTTTATCGGCCGCCTTTAACACCACCTCCATTCTCACCGGCACCGGCTATGCCACGACTGATTATGGCGCATGGGGACCGTTTGCCGTGGCCCTGTTCTTCATTTTGACCTTTATCGGCGGCTGCGCCGGGTCAACCGCTTGCGGATTGAAAATCTTCCGCATGCAGGTCATCGTCAAAGCCGGTTGGCGCTATATCCGCCAATTAACGCGCCCCAATGGGGTTTTCGTCATTCGCTATAATGGACGTCTGCTCGATGATGATGTCGCCAATAGTGTGGTCGCTTTTGTGCTGATTTTCATATTGTCATTCTCAGCCATTGCCGTGGCCTTGAGCCTGATGGGGCTGGACCCGCTGACCGCTTTATCGGCTTCGGCCGCTGCCATTGCCAATGTCGGGCCCGGATTGGGCCCCGAAATAGGCCCGTCCGGCACTTATGCCGGATTGCCGACACAAGCCAAATGGGTGCTCGCATTCGGCATGCTGCTTGGGCGATTGGAGTTTTTGACCGTATTGGTTTTATTCGCGCCCAGCTTCTGGCGTCGCTGACGGTTGATAGCTTATCGGCTCTTGGCGCCCGCCAAAGCGTCTGAAAAAGCGCCGCATATCTTCTTGAATGCCGAGCACGCTTGGCACTAAAAACAAAACAATCAGACTGGCAAAACCAAGCCCCCAAGCAATGGTGATGACCATGGGCAGCAAAAATTGCGCCTGCACGCTGGTCTCAAACAAAAGCGGCGCCAAACCGAGAACCGTCGTCAGCGAGGTCAAGGTAACGGCACGCAGGCGGTCACAAATGCCGTTAATCACGGCAGAGCGCAAATCTTCGCCGGCGCTTTGGCGTTCATCAATTCGGCTGATCAGAATAATCGAATTATTGACCAATATGCCCGACAGGCCGAGCAGGCCGATCAGGCTCAAAAAGGTCAGGTCAAAGCCTTGCATATAGTGACCGGTCACCATGCCGATAACGCCAAAGGGGATAACCGACATAATGATGATGGGCCGCGAATAGCTGGCAAAAACAAAGGCCAGCACGACGTAAATCAAGGCTAAGCCGATAAGCGCCCCGACACGCAAACCACCCAATGTGATATCTTCTTCTTCGCTGCGTCCACCGAAGCTGAAATCAATATTATATTTTGCCGCGACAGCCGGCAATTTTGTCTCGGCCATGCTTTTCAAAACAGCATTGGGGTTTCCGGCATCATCGGCATAATCGGCAATCACCGTCACTGAAACTTTCCCACCGGCGCGCCTGACGGATGAGAAGCCGGGTTTTTCGACAATGTCGACAATAGCGGTCAGCGGCACATAGCGCGGTTGGCCATTGGCCCGCGCGCTGCCCGGCACGGGCAGTTCGATATCTTCCAATTGTTTGGGGCTGACGCGGTCGCGCGGTTGCAAGACACGCAAGGTCACTTCTTCATCACCCCGGGCAAAGCGCTTGGCAATCGCCCCTTCCAAATTGGCGCGCGTCAGATTGCCGACCATGGCATTGGTGAAGCCGAGTGCCGCGCCGCGGTCATTTACTTCGAGCAGTAATTCTTGCTTATTATAGAACAAGTCATCGCGCGCGCGCGAAATGCCGGGATATTCTTCCAGCGCCGCGCGCACTTCCAAAGCGGCTTTTTTCAATATTTCCGGCTCGGCATTTTGTAGCCGAATATCTATATCGCGTCCTGGCGGTCCGCCGCGCTGTTCGCGAATGAACACATATCGCAAGCCGGCAATATCGGGCACCATGGCCTCCCATTTTTTGACAATGTCACGGGTGCGAATGCTGCGATCTTCACTGGCCGTTAATTCTGCCGTTACAAAAGCCCGCTCATCACCGACCCCGCGGCCGCTGCGTCCGATTTGGGTGAACATGATACTGACAAGTTTCTCTTCGCCTTCAAGCTCGGCCTCGGCCAATAATTCGGCTTGCGCATTATAGAGCGCTTTTTCGATGAGTTTTGTCTTTTCATGCGTATCCACCCTTTTGGTGCCGGGCTGGAAAAACACATAAGCATTGACCACTTCACCTTCCGGTGAGGGGAAAAACCGAAACGGCACCCGGCCACCGGCCAAAAGTCCTATGCAAATAATCAGCACGGCCAGACCGACCGCCGCCGTGGTATAGCGATTGTCATAAACCACACATTTTGCACCTAAAGACTGCAGTTGTGGAATGATGTTTAATGCAGGTGAATCACGCATGTCATCGGTTAACGGTTTAAAGGTCACCCCCCAAAAAGCA
>RFZE01000056.1 GCA_009920875.1 Alphaproteobacteria bacterium
TGCCATCGGGGTTGGGCCAGTCGCTGCCGAAGACGCGCAGCTTCGTGTTTTCCAATCGCGCCGGTGAAATTACCGATGTGCTTCAAGAGGGCGATTTGGAAGAGGCAATGGAAAATGCGCTTCGCCAATATGGCGGCGGCTCGACCGATTATGGCATGTCGATGATGGATTTGGCCGAAGCGACGCTCGACAGCGTCGATAAAAAAACCACGCTGATGGTGCTGGGCGATGCGCGCTCCAATTATGGCGACCCCGGCCATCCGGTGTTGAAAGAATTTTACGAGCGCGCCGGTCGGGTGATTTTCTTAAACCCTGAACCCGAAACCGTATGGGATACAGGCGACAGCGAGATGAAAAAACTCGGCGCCTATTGCACCCATAAGCAATCCTGCAATTCGGTGAAACATGTCGAGCGGGTTTTGGATGACCTTTTAAGGTTGAGCAGTTAGAAAAAGCCCAACCAAAAGGCCGGGCTTAGTTAGTCGATATTTCTAAATGCCTATCTGGGCAATACCGTCTCACCCATCAGGAAGAAGTCAACTTCACGGGCACATTGCCGCCCTTCGCGAATGGCCCAGACGACGAGGGACTGACCGCGGCGCATATCGCCACAAGCAAAGGTTTTGGCGCGTGAGGTTTCATAAGTCGCCGTATCGGCGGCGACATTGCCGCGCCCGTCTTTTTCCAGCGCCAATTCATCGACCAAGCCTTCATGCACGGGGTGAATAAAGCCCATCGCCAAAAGCACGAGGTCGGCCTGCAACTCAAATTCGGAACCGGCAATCGGCGCCATATTTTCATCGACTTTGGTGCATTTAATCGCCGTGACTTTGCCGTCTGCGCCGACCACTTCCGTCGTCATGACGGAGAAGTCGCGTATCGCGCCTTCTTCTTGGCTGGTCGAGGTGCGCATTTTCAGCGGCCAATCGGGCCAGGTCAGGCCTTTATTTTCTTTCTCCGGCGGCATCGGCATGATTTCCAATTGCGTGACCGACAACGCACCCTGACGGAAGCTGGTGCCGATGCAGTCCGAGCCGGTATCGCCGCCACCGATAACGATGACATGCTTGTCTTCAGCCAATATCGGTTCCATTTCGCCAATCGGCTCTTGCCCGACGCGGCGGTTTTGTTGTGGCAGGAAATCCATCGCATAATGCACGCCGTCCAGCTCGCGGCCCGGCACAGGCAAATCGCGCGGCACTTCAGAGCCGCCCGACAAAATCAACGCATCATACTTGGCTTCCAATTCAGCCGCCGTGACGGTGACGCCGACATGTGTGTCATAATGGAAGGTGACGCCTTCGGCTTGCATTTGCTCGACGCGGCGATCAATGCCGTGTTTTTCCATTTTGAAATCGGGAATGCCATAGCGCAGCAGGCCACCGGCTTTGGCGTGTTTTTCATAAAGATGCACATCATGACCGGCGCGCGCCAATTGCTGCGCTGCCGCCATGCCGGCCGGACCGGCACCGATAATGCCTATGCTTTTGCCGGTTTTATGGCTCGGCACTTGCGGGACAATCCAGCCTTCTTCCCAGCCCTTATCGACAATTGCACATTCCACCGATTTAATGGTGACCGGATTATCGTCAATATTCAGCGTGCAAGAGGCCTCGCACGGGGCGGGGCAAATGCGGCCGGTAAATTCGGGGAAATTATTGGTCGAGTGCAAATTGGTCAGCGCCGCCTGCCAATCGCCCGTATAGACAAGGTCGTTCCAATCAGGAATCTGATTATTGACCGGACAGCCATTATGGCAATAGGGCACGCCGCAATCCATGCAGCGCGAGGCTTGTGCCTTCAAATCCGGCTCATCCAGCGGCACGATGAACTCGCGAAAGTTCTGCACCCGCTCTTCTTTCGGCAGATAGCTTCGGTCTTGGCGATCCAGTTCAAGAAATCCGGTCGGTTTTCCCATTTTACTCTCCTGCGGCAGGCTGGTCGGCAGTGTCCGCGTCAGCCAGTTCATTGAGGGCACGACGAAACTCTGTCGGCATGACTTTCAAGAATTTCGGCAGATAGGCATCCCAATCGGCCAAAATATCTTGCGCGCGCTTTGAGTTTGTGTAGCGCGCATGGTTTTCCAAAAGACGCTTGAGGCGCGCCGCATCATCTTTGCGCATATCGCCTTTCAAACCGTCCAAAGCGGCATCGGCATTACCGGTCACCGGCTCCAAATCGACCATCGCCATATTGCAACGGCTTTCAAAGCTGCCATCATCATCCAGCACATAGGCAATGCCGCCCGACATGCCGGCGGCAAAATTGCGGCCGGTTTTACCGAGCACGACCACGCAACCGCCGGTCATATATTCGCAAGCATGGTCGCCCGCACCTTCGACAACGGCAATGGCGCCCGAATTACGCACGGCGAACCGTTCACCGGCAACGCCGCGGAAATAGCACTCGCCATCGATCGCGCCATAGAGCACCGTATTGCCGACAATAATGCTTTCCTCCGGCACAATGGCGCTTTCTTTCGGCGGGTAAATGGCAATGCGCCCGCCTGACAAGCCTTTGCCCACATAGTCATTGGCTTCGCCTTCCAGCTCGAAAGAAATGCCGCGCGCCAAAAACGTGCCGAAGCTTTGCCCCGCCGTGCCGCGCAATTTCACCGAGATGGTGTCATCGGCGAGACCGGCATGGCCATAGCGCAGCGCCAACTCGCCCGACAGCATGGTGCCGGCCGAGCGGTCAATATTGCTGATGGCGGTTTCTATCTGCACCGGTGTTTTGTTTTCCAAAGCGGGCATGGCTTCGGCAATCAGCTTGCGGTCCAGAATATCGTCAATCGGATGGTTCTGGCTTTGCGAATGATAGACTTCCTTATCCGCTTCGATTTTGGTGAACAGGCGGGTGAAGTCGAGGCCTTGTGCTTTCCAATGGCTGATTGCATCGCGCGTATCCAGCAAATCGGTTTGCCCGATAATCTCGTTCAATGAGGTGAAGCCCATTTCGGCCAGCATTTCGCGCACTTCTTCAGCAATGAAGAAGAAATAATTAATCACATGCTCGGGCGTGCCGGTGAAGCGCTTGCGCAGGGTTTCATTTTGCGTCGCAATACCGACCGGGCAGGTGTTCAAATGGCATTTGCGCATCATAATGCAACCTGCCGCAATCAATGGCGCGGTCGAGAAGCCGAACTCATCAGCCCCCAAAAGCGCGCCGACAATCACGTCGCGGCCGGTGCGCAAGCCGCCATCGACCTGCACCGCAATACGCGTGCGCAAATCATTCAACACCAAAGTCTGATGGGTTTCGGCCAGACCGATTTCCCATGGGGAACCGGCATGTTTGATGGAAGTGAGCGGGCTCGCACCGGTGCCGCCTTCAAAGCCTGAAATGGTTACATGGTCAGCGCGCGCTTTGGAGACGCCTGCCGCCACCGTGCCGACACCGACTTCCGAGACCAGCTTGACCGAAATATCGGCGCGCGGATTGGCATTTTTCAAATCATAAATAAGCTGCGCCAAATCTTCGATGGAATAAATATCATGGTGCGGCGGCGGCGAGATAAGGCCGACCCCCGGGGTCGAGTGGCGCACGGCAGCAATGCGGCGGTCAACCTTATGGCCGGGCAATTGGCCGCCCTCACCGGGCTTGGCCCCTTGCGCCATTTTAATCTGTATCATGTCCGAATTGGCGAGATATTCCGTCGTCACGCCAAAGCGGCCCGAGGCCACTTGTTTAATGGCCGAGCGTTTACTGTCGCCATTATCTTCCGGTGTGAAGCGGTGGGTTTCCTCGCCGCCTTCGCCGGTATTGGACTTGCCGCCCAAGCGGTTCATGGCCACGGCCAGCGTTTCATGCGCCTCAGGGCTGATGGAGCCCAGCGACATGGCACCGGTGGCGAAACGTCTGACAATCTCTTCAATCGGCTCGACATCGTCAAGCGCGACCGGCTTGCGCCCGCTTTCTTCAGCATTGCGGATTTTGAACAGGCCGCGCAGCGTCAGCAAATGTTCGTCTTGCGCGTTTACCTGACGGGCATAGTCGCGATATTGGTCGCGACTATTGCCACGCACGGCGTGCTGTAAGGCACCGACCGTGCCGGCATTCCATACGTGGTCTTCACCGCGCACGCGCACGGCATATTCGCCGCCGACATCGAGCGCGTCTTTCAGCACTGCATCCTCGCCAAAGGCCCCCTGATGACGCATCAGCGTTTCTTGCGCCACTTCCGCAAGGCCAATGCCTTCAATCGTGGTGGAGGTGCCGGTGAAATAATGGTCGACAAAATTTTGCGCCAGACCGACGGCATCAAAAATTTGCGCACCGCAATAGGATTGATAGGTTGAAATGCCCATTTTCGACATGACTTTGCGCATGCCTTTACCGGCGGCTTTAACAAAATGGGCGTGGCCTTCTTCACGGCTCAGTTCCAATTTCAGCTTGTCGCGCAGCCGGTCGACCGTATCGAAAGCCAGATAAGGGTTAATCGCTTCCGCGCCATAGCCGGCCAAAGTGCAGAAATGATGAATTTCGCGCGCTTCACCGGTTTCGACCACCAGACCGGCTGAGGTGCGCAGGCCCTTGCGGATAAGGTGATGATGCACGGCAGAAGTCGCCAAGAGCGCCGGAATGGCGACGCGGTCGGCACCCATGGCGCGGTCAGACAAAATCAGGATGTTTTCATTGCGCTGTGCAATGGCTGTTTCGGCCTCGGCGCATAATTCATCGAGGCGCGCTTGCAAGCCGTTTGCGCCGCTTGCCGCGTCCCATGTCATATCCAAAGTCAGCGCATGAAACTCATTATCTTCAATGTCGGAAATGCGGCGGATTTTTTCCAAATCATCATTCGACAAAATCGGTTGCGCCACTTCCAAACGCTTAATGCCCGATGTGCCCTCAAGGTCGAGCAGATTGGGGCGCGGGCCAATAAAGGAGACCAAAGACATAACCAATTCTTCGCGAATCGGGTCAATCGGCGGATTGGTCACTTGCGCGAAAAGCTGTTTGAAATAAGTGTAAAGCGGCTTTGATTTATCCGACAAAGCCGAAGGCGGCGTATCCGTGCCCATAGAGCCTGTGCCTTCCTCACCTTTTTCCAACATGGGGGCAATCAGGAATTTCAAATCTTCTTGGCTGTAGCCAAAGGCTTGTTGCTGCGTCAAAAGCGGCAAATCATTCTGCACATGAGTATCGCCCGTCGGCACCGGCAATTCTTCCAGCTTAATCTGGCCGCGTGCCAGCCATTCGCTATAGGGGTGCGATGTCGACAATTCGGCCTTTAGCTCATCATCGGAAATGATACGCCCCTCTTCGAGGTCAATGAGCAGCATTTTACCCGGTTGCAAACGCCATTTCTCAATGATTTTTTCTTCTGCGGCGGGCAGCACGCCCATTTCAGACGCCATCACGACCCGGTCGTCCGAGGTCACATAATAGCGCGCCGGACGCAGGCCGTTACGGTCCAGCGTGGCACCGATTTGTCGCCCATTGGTAAAAGCGACAGCGGCCGGGCCGTCCCACGGCTCCATCAAAGCGGCATTATATTCGTAAAAAGCGCGGCGCTGCTCATCCATCAGCGGATTGCCGGCCCAAGCTTCGGGTATCAGCATCATCATCGCATGGGCCGGTGAATAGCCACCCATCACCAAAAGCTCCAACGCATTGTCAAAACACGCCGTATCCGATTGGCCTTCTTCAATCAGCGGCCATAATTTTTCAAGGTCGTCGCCCAATAAAGCGGAGGCAAGGGTCTCATGACGCGCCGCCATCCAATTGACATTGCCGCGCACCGTATTGATTTCACCATTATGGCAAATCATGCGGAAGGGCTGCGACAGCGACCAAGTGGGAAATGTATTGGTGGAAAAACGCTGATGCACCAGCGCCATAGCCGACACAGTGTCGGGGTCGCGCAAATCATCATAATAGGGGCCCAGCTGGCTCGACAAAAGCAAGCCTTTATACAGCACTGTGTAAGACGACATGGACGGGATGTAGAAAAAGTCTTTTGCTTCCGCCAAGTTCTCGGCTTTGACGGCCAGCTCAATCAAACGACGAATAACGAACAAGTCGCGTTCAAAAACTTGCTGGTTGCCGCCTTTACCATTGTCGATAAATATTTGCTTGATAACCGGCTCGGTCGGCACAATCGAATAGCCGAGGTCGGAATTATCGACCGGCACATCGCGCCAGCCCAAAACAGAATGACCTTCGGCGGAGATTTTTTCATTAATAATGTTTTCAATGGTCGCGCGCGCCGCATCATCGGGCGGCAAAAACACCATGCCGACACCATAAGTGCCTTCTTCGGGCAGGTCGAAAGCAAGCTCCGATGTGACCTTGCGGAAAAACGCATCGGGCATTTGAATGAGCATGCCGACACCGTCACCGGCTTTCGGGTCAGCCCCGACGGCACCGCGATGTTCGAGATTTTCCAAAATCGTCAGGCCGTCGCGCACAATATCGTGGCTTTTGACGTTTTTGATATTGGCGACAAAGCCGAGACCGCACGCATCATGCTCATTGGCCGGATCATACAGACCCTGGCGCGGCGGCAAGCCGTTGCGGATTTTTCCCGATTTATTTTCCGGCTGCTTGCTCATGCTGCCTGTCCATCCATTCTATTTCGGCGCAAAAACCCTGAACGGATTTTCATCCGGTCGGGCGCACACCAATTTGTTTAAATCATCCCGATTGCGGGATTTTCAGCGGCCAAGCACCGAACCGGGCACTGTCTGCTGAAGCGGTCATAATATAGGCGCAAGCGCACCTAAAATTCAAGTAAATTGGTCAATGTTATTGACCTAAATATCGTTTTGCGGGCGAAATAAACGGCAGAAAAGCTGGCTTTGCTACCGCGCCCCATGGTCGCATGCGGGGATAACGGCCTTAAACGCCCTTGCGGTTGAAGAATCCGGCAATATCGCGCAAGGCGGCTTTTGCTTCCGGCACAAAATTATGGGCAATCTGATGCACATGCGGCATGTCAGGCCAAATTTGCAATTCGGCCTCGACATTGGCTTTTTCGGCGTTTTCAACCAGTCTCGTGCTATCGTCAAACAGCACTTCCTCCGAGCCGACCTGCACAAACATGGGCGGGCAACCCGCCAAATCGGCAAAAACCGGCGAGATAAGCGGGTTTTTCTTGTCCTGATTGGGGCAATACCAATCAATCGCTTGCGGCATTCTTTCGATATCAATCATCGGGTCGCGTTCAGCGCGTTCTTTATGCGAACGACCGGAAATCGTCAAATCGGTCCATGGCGACAATAAAGCGACGGCTTTCGGTTGCGCCTTGCCATGTTCGCGCAATGTCTGCATCAAAGCGAGGCTCAAGCCGCCACCGGCACTGTCACCGGCAAGCAGCATTTTTTCCGGCGTCACGCCGCTTTCTGTCAAATAATCATAAGCCTGTTCAGCATCTTCAATGGCGCTGGGATAGGGGTGTTCGGGGGCCAGTCGATAATCGACAATAAGCCCGCGAATGCCTGCAAATTTGCACAATCTCGTAACCATTGAGCGGTGCGTATCAATACTGCCCAGCACATAGCCGCCGCCATGCAGATATAGCAAAGTGCGCTCGGCATTTTGATCGCCGACCCATTCCGCGTCCATTGCGCCGATTTTAAAGGCCGCGCCGGGCCGGTTCTTGCCCATAATCAGGTTCAAAATAGGGTTGCGGTTTGCGCCACCGCGCGCCAATTCAAGACCTTCCAAACCATCGGGTAAAAGACCGCTGCGCAAAGCGCGGCG
Organism: Alphaproteobacteria bacterium; assembly: GCA_009920875.1. Taxonomy (GTDB): domain Bacteria; phylum Pseudomonadota; class Alphaproteobacteria; order RS24; family RS24; genus UBA8337. The sequence goes on from RFZE01000056.1 coordinate 7,705, forward strand.
CAGCAATCGACTGTATAATTTTGCTCTTATGCTTGCCATGAGACCCTCCCAAGTCGAAAGTGAAAATAGCTCATATAACCGAAAAAGCAAAACGCCCGGCCTGATGAGGGGGAGGAGCGGTTCTCATCAACGCAGGCCGGGCGTCAGACATGGGCTTTAGACGAAAAGTCTATGCGGCCAATGTCTTGGCAATATCAATCTTACGGGGCTTCTCGGCCTCGGGGATTTCGCGCTCAAAGGCGATATGCAGCAAACCTTTATCGAGATGCGCGCCTGTGACGCGCACTTGATCGGCCAGCTGGAAGCGGCGTTCAAAATTACGCGCCGCAATGCCTTGATAGAGAAGATTGGCGTTTTGGCCGTCTTCTTCTTCGGTTTGGCGCGTGCCGCGCACGGTCAGGGCGCCGCCGCGTTGTTCAATATCCAACTCATCTTCGCCAAAACCGGCCACCGCCATTGTCAGACGGTAATTATTTTGGTCAACGCGTTCGACATTATAGGGCGGAAAAGCTGAGGTTTTCTCGGCTGACTGCACGGCGTCAAACAGATTGGCCAGACGGTCAAAGCCGATGGTCGAGCGGTAAAGCGGGGTTAAATCAAAACGGTTCATTGTCATCTCCTTCTTTTGAAGCAAGAAACTGCTATGGCCCTTTAAGGCGCCAAAACAGGGTTGGAAAACGGCATGATTGCCGTCTTCCCCTCCGAGATGGGGGGCGAAAAACCGCTTTCACAGTCTTGAAAATGAGAAAGTTTTTCCTAACCCGCGCTTAAAGTCCGGCCCAGAAAATCCACAAAATGCCGAGCGGTGACAAATAACGACCGGCAAATAGCCAAGCGGAAAATAAGGCCCCTTCATTGCCGAAGGTTTTTTTCAAAGCCTCGACCGGCATCACCCAAGCGGCGAATAAAATCACGCCCAAGCCGCCCAGCGGCATGATATAGGCGGTGACCAGATAATCTTTCATATCAAATAAGCTGCGTCCGGCAATTTTGACATCGGCCCAAATATTGAAAGAAAAAACCGTGCTCAGGCCGACCAGAAAAGTGGCGCCAAGCATCACATAAATGGCGCGCTTGCGGCTCCAGCCAAAGCGGTTTTCGGCCCAGCGAAACATCACTTCAGCCAATGACAGGCCGGAGGTCAGAGCGGCGAAATAAACCAGCACGAAAAACACCAAAGCCAATACGCCGCCAAACGGCATTTGTCCGAAAGCCAAAGGCAATGTGGTGAAAATCAGGCCCGGGCCTGCCGACGGGTCAAGCGATTGACCAAAGACAATGGCAAAAATGCCGATACCGGCGAGAATGGCAATGGCCGTATCGGCGAGCGCGATGGTAATGGCGGCCTGTCCGAGA
>RFZE01000057.1 GCA_009920875.1 Alphaproteobacteria bacterium
ATCCAGCCCCGCACCCTTGGTGAAATCGCCGCTTTCATCCTTGCGCCCCGCGCCGAGCAGGGCTTTCACCCCGTCAAGACCAAGCCGGTCATATTTATCCATGGCGCGCAAAATCGTCAGGCGGCGCGCCTCAAAATCTTCCGCTTGCGGGTCAAGGCCGATGGCTTCCAAAAGCCCGTCCATGATTTTGCGATTATTGATACGCACCAGATAATCGCCGCGTGCTATGCCCAAAGCTTCCATGCAATCGGCCGCCATCATGCATATTTCCGCGTCCGCCGCTTGATTGGCCGCGCCCACCGTATCGGCATCGATTTGCATGAATTGGCGATAGCGCCCCGGCCCGGGTTTTTCATTGCGCCAAACCGGCCCGAATTGATAGCGCCGCAAGGGCTTGGGCAGGCGGTCATAATGTTCGGCGACATGGCGCGCCAAAGGCGCGGTCAAATCATAGCGCAGGCTCATCCATTGCCCGTCATCATCTTCCAGCGCAAACACACCCTCATTGGGGCGGTCATCATCGGGCAGAAACTTGCCCAGCGCATCGGCATATTCAAAGGCCGATGTGTCGAGCGCGGCAAAGCCATAAGCCTCATAGACGCCAGATATGGTCTGCAGCATATGGTTTTGCAGCCGCAGCTCAGCCCCCGCCATATCGCGAAAGCCACGCGGCGTACGCGCCTTCGGCTTGAACTTTTTCTGCTTCTTGGCTTTATGCTTGGACGGTTGCTCGCTGTTCTCAGTCATGGGGTTTTCCTATCGCATCTCGCCTAAAAGTCAAACGGGGAAAGGCCGCGGACATGCTCATCGAGCCGAAGCGCGCGATTGACCGATGGCGTGGCGCGCTGATTGCAATCGCGGCGTTCGCATAAGCGACAATTGACACCGATCGGTGTGTCGCCTTCATCATTTTCGAGATTCATGCCGCGTGCGTAAACCAATTTCTCGGCATGTTTAATCTCGCAGCCCATGGCAATGGCGAATTGATTGTCGGGCACACCAAAGCCGGAATTGTCGCGGCTTACCGTGCGGGCAATGGAGAAATAGCGCGTGCCGTCTTCCATTTGCACGGTCTGGGTGGAAATTTTACCGGGAATGCGAAACGCATCATGCACATGCCAGCGCGGGCAAGTGCCGCCAAAGCGGGCAAAGTGGAAACCGCCGGCCGAAAAGCGCTTGGAAATATTGCCGGCATTATCGACGCGGATAAGGAAAAACGGAATGCCGCGCGCGCCCGGGCGTTGCAAAGTGGTGAGGCGATGGCACACTTGCTCAAAACTGGTGCCGAAGCGCCGCCCCAAAAGCGTGATGTCATATTGATTGGCCTCAGCGGTTTTCAAAAACGCGTCATAGGGCATGAGCACGGCGGCGGCGAAATAATTGGCCAGAGAAATGCGCGCCACGGTGCGTGTCTCTTCGCTTTCCATGCCGGCCGCGACGATAATGTCTTCAATGGCTGACATTTGTTCAAAATAGGCGAGTTGATAGGCCAGTTGAAACGAGCGCCCCGGCTGGTCAAGCAATTCCGACAGGAAAATCGTCTGGCGATGTCGGTCATAGCGGCGCAGCGTATTGTCCATCACCTCAATCGGGGCGATGCGGGTCTTTACCTTATGGCGTTCTTCCAGCCGCGCCCGCAAAGCGAGATAGGGCTCGTCATGACCGGCCACGGCTTCTTCGTGCACCGCTTCGGCCGCCTCATCGAGCGCGGCAAAATAATTATTCTGCGCGGAAATGAAATCGCGCACCTCATCAAGCGCCAGCGCATTGCCGGAACTGTCCACCGCATCGCCGCCGGCCAATTGTTCGGCCAAAAGCGCATTGGAGGCGCGGCTTTGCAGTAGGGATTGATAAAGCCGCGCCACCGCATCGGCGGCGGCAGGACTGGCAGCGGCCAAATCTTTCAATTCGGCGCGCGAGAGCGGCGTGTCGCGAAACATCGGGTCGGAAAATACTTCGTGCAATTGGGTTTGCGCGCGCGCCTCTTCATCACCGGCCAGGCCGCGCGGATCAATATCGAACACTTCGACCAATTGCAGCAATATTTGCGCCGAAATCGGGCGTTGGTCGCGCTCAATCAGATTGAGATAGCTGGTCGAAATGCCGAGCGACTCAGCCATCACAGCCTGCGTCATGCGCTGTTCGCGGCGCAAACGGCGCACCCGCGCACCGGCAAATAATTTGCGTTCAACCAATTTTCCCGTTTCGGCCAAATTCTGTCCTCGTCAAAAACCCTTTATTGAATCAACCCTTTAAGGCCATATCCGCGCCCGTAAAGTTTACAATATTTACATATATAACAAATATTTCGGTATTTTGTGTAAAATTTTTTACTTTAATATTTTCAATAGCTTAAGATTCACTCGACATCATGCTGTCATCTGTGTATGTCCTGCTCATCCGTAACTCATTTGGGGAATATTGAGATGACGAAATACACTGATCTCGTGGCTCAAAAAGCCGAGCAAATCAAAGCCGCCGGTTCTGCATGGGCCGCCATTAATCCGGAATATGCCGCCCGTATGGAGCTGCAAAACCGCTTCAAAACCGGTCTCGATATTGCCCGCTATACGGCCGGTATCATGCGCAAAGACATGGCGGATTATGACGTTGACAGCAGCAAATATACCCAGTCTTTGGGGTGCTGGCACGGTTTTACCGCGCAGCAAATGATGATGGCCGTGAAGCGTCACCGCAAAACCACCGACAAATCCTATGTTTATCTGTCGGGCTGGATGGTGGCCGCGCTGCGTTCCGATTTCGGCCCGCTGCCTGACCAATCCATGCACGAAAAAACCGCCGTTAGCGGTCTGATTGAAGAAATTTACACATTCCTGCGCCAAGCCGATGCGCGCGAAATGCGTCATTTGTTTGTCGACCTTGATGAAGCGCGCAAAAATGGCGGCGACGTCGATGCGGCGCTGGCCGCGATTGACAATTACGAAACCCATATCGTGCCGATTATCGCTGATATTGATGCCGGTTTCGGTAATGAGGAAGCCACTTACTTGCTGGCCAAACAAATGATTGAAGCCGGTGCGTGCTGCATCCAGATTGAAAACCAAGTATCCGACGCCAAGCAGTGCGGTCACCAAGACGGTAAAGTCACCGTGCCGCATGAAGACTTTTTGTCAAAAATCAATGCTGTGCGGTACGCCTTCCTCGAATTGGGTGTCAATGATGGGGTGATTGTGGCGCGCACGGACAGCCTTGGTGCCGGTCTGACGCAAAAAATTCCGGTGTCGCAGAAACCGGGTGACTTGGCCGACCAATATAATGCCTTCCTGCAATTGCAAGAAGTATCCGACCTGTCGGGCATTCAGCAGGGTGACCAAGTGATCACGCAAGGCGGCAAGACTTACAAGCCGGTGCGTCTGCCCAATGGCCTTTATGCCTTTAAAGACGGCTCGGGCGAAGACCGCTGCGTGCTTGATTGCATCACGGCGTTGCAAAACGGCGCCGACCTGTTGTGGATTGAAACCGAGCGTCCGCATGTCGGGCAAATCGGCGGCATGGTCAGCCGCATTCGCGAGGTCATTCCCAATGCCAAGCTGGTCTATAACAATTCACCGAGCTTTAACTGGACACTGAACTTCCGTAACCAAGTGCATGGCGAATGGGTTGCAGCCGGTAAAGACGTGTCGGCCTATCCCGACCCCGCATCCGACCCGCAAGGCCTGATGGATCCGCAATTTGACGATAGCGAATTGGCGGCAGAAGCCGATAGGTTGGTGCAAACTTTCCAAGCCGATGGCGCGCGCGAAGCGGGTATTTTTCACCACCTCATCACCCTGCCGACCTATCACGATACGGCATTGGGCACAGATGTTTTGTCGGAAGGTTATTTCGGTGACCTCGGCATGCTGGCCTATGTGCGTGATGTGCAGCGTAAAGAGATCCGTCGTGGCATGGCTTCGGTCAAGCACCAAGATTTGGCCGGTTCAAATATTGGTGATGACCATAAGGAATATTTCTCCGGCGATATGGCGCTTTTGGCCTCCGGCGAAGACAACACAATGAACCAATTCTAATCAGGTTCTCGACGAATTGAGGGCTTCGCGGGTGGTCCGCGAAGCCCTTTTCTTTGTAAGGGGTGCAGATGGCCGAGCAGGAATTTATGACCACGGATTTATCCGATGCGCATGCCGATTTACGCTATTTGGCACCGAATTATCAAGATTTCGGCGGCAAGCTGCGGTTTCACGGGCCTGCCAAAACATTGCTGACCTTTGAAGACAACACCAAAATCCGTGCTGCCGTGGAGCAAGCAGGAAACGGGCAAGTGCTGGTGGTGGATGGCGGCGGTTCGATGAATTGCGCTTTATTTGGCGGCAATCTCGCCAAATTGGCGGCGCAGAACGGCTGGGCCGGTATCATTATTCATGGCTGTGCGCGCGACCGCGCCGAATTGGCCGCCGAAGCGGTCGGCATTAAGGCGCTGGCCAGCCATCCGAAGAAAAGCGAGAAGCGCGACCTCGGCTCTTATGATGTCAGCCTTAATTTTTCGGGCGTGACCATCCACCCTGGCGATTGGATTTATGCCGATGAAGACGGGGTGATTATTTCAGACCGTAAGCTGGTCGATTAAAACTCTTTGGCCGCGCCGCCTAAAGGCAACAGGCCAGGCGTTTGTTTCAAACCAATGACGATAAGGCTCAGATAAAGGCACGCGAAACAAATAGAAAGACGCCGAAAACCGTCAAGACAAGCGCCGCAATATCGGCCCATTTAATCGGCGGGGTCGGTAATTCTTCGAGTAAATAGGGCCCCAACACAACCAATGGCACAAAGACCAGCAATTGCCCGATTTCAATGCCGATATTAAAGCCGATCAGGGCGCTGACGACATTATCGGGCGGCAGGCCGATATCGCTGAGCAATCCGGCAAAGCCAAAGCCATGTATCAGGCCGAAGGCGAGCGTAATGAGCGGCGCCAATTTGAGGGAGTCGTCCTGCGTTGTGACGCTGTACCCATAAGCGAGACAGAATAGCGTCAATCCGGCCCAAACGCCCAATCCAAAGCCGCCATCCATAATGCTGAAAACCAGCGATAGCGCGAAAAAATATGCCGCCGCCACCATGCCGGTTACGGGCATTAAATGATTGCGTGCCAATATGCGCTCGGCCGCCACCACGGCAATGGAAAAGCCGATAAGCGCTTCCACCGCTTGGCTATTGGCGCTGACAATGCCGAGCACGGCAAGCGCCAAGGTAATGGAATGGCCCAGCGTGAAACCGGTAATCAGCAAAAGCGTCTGTTTGCGCGTGCCGCCAATCAGCAGCAGGCAAAAGACAAAGGCCAAATGGTCAAAGCCGGTGACAATATGTTCGACACCGAGCCAAAAATGGCTCGCAAAATTTTCGCCAAATGTCGTGCTGCTGGCAATCGTGCCATCAGCATTGAGGGAAATACGATGCATGCGCTGGGTGGCGGTGAAAAGTATTTCCGTGCCTTCCAATTCAGGGTTTTCCTGCAAAGAGAGGCGTGCAAAATGCACATGGCTACGCGCCAAATTGAAAAAAGCATGATTGTGAATCTCAATCGCTTTGCTTTCGTCAAAACAGCTATAGCGCGCCGTAACCCGCACATAATTGCGATGCGCCGGTGCGCTTTCAAAGCCGCGTGTCAGGCCACAGCGTGAGTTGGCCTGCTGCAAGCGCATATGTTTTTCGACATGGAGCGACAAGGCTTGCGCCAAACCCTGACTGGTCAAAACTTCAGGCAATAGCGTGACGTCGCGTGCCGGTGCGGTGAAACTGACATGCAAATCGCGGCCATCCCAAAACCAATCGGAAAAACTCAAGCTTTTATTATGCGCCGCACTCGGCGAGAGAAGCCCGACCAGCAATAAACAAAACGCAAGACACCGCACCATTATTATAAAGCCTATTGCGGGGCGTCAGGGGCCAGCACAATATCGGCGCGGCCGCGCAACCAATTTAAATAATCGCGCAAAGCGTCATCATCATTGTCACGGCGCAGCGCGTCGACAATTTGACGACGAATATCTTCAAAAGCGGGTGGCGTGCCCGGCTGGTTGCGGATGATTTTGAAAAAATGCCAACCGGTAGGCCCGGCCAAAGCATCGGAAATCGAACCTTGCGGCAAACGTGCCGCGGCTGCGGTGAGGTCAGGCCCCAAATAGTCGGTCATTTTGGCCGGTGTCAGCATGACGCGCGGCAAGGGCGGCAGAATTTCCGTGCCCAAGGCTTGCGCAGTGGCAGAGAAATCATCGCCGCGCCGCAGCGCCGTGCGCACTTTGTCCAATTGGGCAATCACGGCCGCATCATCGGGCGTCTCGCCATAGGGAATGAAAATTTGCGCCACTTGCAGTCGATTGGCCGGTGCAAATAAATGTTTGTTTGCTTGATAATAGGTGCGCAAGCTGTTTTCGCTCAGCGCGTCTGAACCGCCTTGCGCCAGCACGAATTCTATCACCGCCATGGCCACGGTTTTGCGCACTGTCGCATCGCCGTCCAGCAAGCCGATTTCAATACCACGCTGCACCAGCAATTCCTCCTCAATCAGCCGGTCGAGCACCAGTCTTTTGTCATTGGCGGTCGGCGCTTTGCTCTTATCCGATAACAGCGCTTGATAGGCCGAGGCATATTCGGTGCGGTCAATATGACGATCATTGACTTTGGCTATGGCGCCCGCCTCAGACAAGCGCGCGCGGTCGGCCGGTGTCGCGGCTATGAGGGCGATTAACAAGCCGAGCACAGCAGCGCCGGCAAGGCCGCGCCGCATCAGCTTTTCATATGCTTCATCTTGTTTCATCGCGCCTAATCTAGCGGCGAAAATTTATTGTGCAAGGTCTGCCCTGAAAGGCTTGGCGGCTGTGGTTTTCAGGGCATGGGCTGCTAAACTGTGGGTGAGTCGTATCCAAAAAGGAAACCGGTAAATGATGCAGCAGGATTTAACGCGCGCCCTTAATGCCGCCGCGCAACCCCATTTTGACGCGGCCCTCACCGTTTTGACCGAGGCGCATCAACGCTATCAGGCAGCGCCCCTGCCGCATATGCAATTGGCTGCAAAAACCGATGATGTGGCGGCCATGCAAGAACTGGCCGCGCATTTGGGCGACGGCGCGGCGCGCATTCTCATTCTCGGCACGGGCGGATCAAGCTTGGGCGCGCAAGTGCTGGCGCAAGTGCATGGTTGTTTGACGCCGGCCGGACAAATCAGCGGCCCGCATTTGGTGTTTGTCGATAATCTTGATGGCGAGAGCTATGCACGACTGCTCGAAGGCGATTTGTGCGCCACGCGGTTTCTCGTCGTGTCGAAATCGGGCGGCACGGCGGAAACCATGATGCAAGCGGGCGGCGCCATATTGGCGCTTGAGGCGCAAGGGCTGGATATTGGAACGCATATGGGCGGCATTGCCGGGCGCGGTGATAATGCGCTGCGGCGTTTGGCGGCGCATTACGGTTTTATGCTGCTCGACCATGATGATGATATTGGCGGGCGCTTTTCCGTGTTCACCAATGTCGGGCTTTTGCCGGCCATTTGGGCCGGTGGCAATGTTGAGAAAATTCGCGCCGGTGCGGCTTCCGTCATGGCTGGTCTTGCAGGTGCAGCTGAAGATTATGCGCCGCTTTTGGGGGCGGCGGTGCAGTTGGCGCATATGGCGGCGGGGCGCAATATTTCGGTGATGATGGCCTATGCCGACCGGCTTGAGCGGCTGGCCTTTTGGTATCGCCAGCTTTGGGCCGAGAGCCTCGGCAAGCAAGGCAAAGGCTCAGTGCCGGTCAATGCGCTGGGGCCGGTCGACCAGCACAGCCAAATGCAGCTTTATATGGCCGGGCCGGATGATAAATTTTACACCGTGCTGAGCCATCAGACGCGCGATACGGGCACCGGCGTGCCCGACAGCTTTGCCGATGATGACGGCTTGGCTTCTTTGGCCGGTCACACAATGGGCAATCTGGTCGATGCGGAAGCGCGCGGCACAATGGACACGTTGGCGGAAGCCGGGCGTCCGCTACGCCATATGGCGTTGGACAGCATTGACGATGAGACGATTGGCGCTTTGCTGATGCATTTTCAGCTTGAGACGATTTACGCGGCAGACGGTCTGGAGGTGGTGGAACGTCCGGCCAGCGCGGTGAAAGAGCTTGTCGAAAACGCCATTGATGCAGGCGCAACACAAATAGATGTCAGCCTCGGCAGTGGCGGCAAGACGCTTATTCTGGTCGAAGATAATGGCCATGGCATGAGCGCCGAGGCGCTGGCTTTGGCGATTGAACGCCATGCCACATCGAAACTGCCCGAGGGTGATAGCGGCAATCGCATGTTTCAGATTGCCAGCCTCGGTTTTCGCGGCGAGGCATTGCCCAGCATTGGCGCGGTCGCGCACCTTGAACTGACCAGCCGCGCCGCAGAAGATGACAGCGCGCATAGGGTGCGCGTCAATGGCGGTAAAGTCTCTGCCGTAATACCGGCGGCAGGAACGCGCGGCACGCGGGTCGAGGTGCGCGATTTGTTTTTCGCGACACCGGCGCGGCTGAAATTTTTGAAATCGGAGCGCGCCGAGACGACCGCGGTCAGCGATATTTTGAAGCGTCTCGCTATGGCGCATCCGGCCATTGGTTTTTCCCTGACGAGCGACGGGCGCAAAACGTTTGCCTATCCGCCCGAAAGTGGCGAGGACGGCCAGCTGAAAAGGCTGGGTGCAATATTGGGGCGCGATTTTGCCGATAATGCTGTGCCGGTTATGGCGGAACGTGACGGGGTGCGGATTTATGGATTTGCCGGACTGCCGACCTTCAATCATGCGACGGCGCAAAAACAATATCTCGTGGTCAATGGCCGTCCAGTGCGCGACAAGCTGCTCAATGGTGCGGTGCGCGGCGCTTATCAAGATTTCCTCGCCGGCAATCGCCACCCCGCATTGGCTTTGTTCATCGAACTGCCCTCAGACGCGCTGGACGTCAATGTGCATCCGGCCAAAACCGAAGTGCGCTTCAAAGATGCCGGTCTTATTCGCTCGATGATTGTCGGCGGCTTGCGCGCCGCTCT
>RFZE01000058.1 GCA_009920875.1 Alphaproteobacteria bacterium
TTCTTCCGATAACAAGCACACGCCCAGCGCGGCTTGGCGATTGTCGCGCGCCGTTTCGCCATTCCAAGCGGCCAATATGGTTTGGCCTTTTGCGTGCAGCGAACCGGCTTCAAAATCCATATCGGCAATGCGCCGCACATATTTCATGGCGCGGCTTTCAGGGTCGTAAAACTTGTCCCATTTGACGGCGATAAAATCGGCTTCACTCATGCGGCCGGCTTCGGTGAATAGGGTCAATCCGCGGTCAGCGCGATTGGTCATGCGGGTTTGCAAGCCAAGTTCAGGCGGATAATTTTGGCGCGGCAAATTATCATTGGCGGCGGTAACCCGAAACGGGTCTTGATTAGTTGACAAAAGATAGCCTGACGATGGATTGGCTAATTGCGGCATTTCACCAAATGAAATTTGTTTATCCCAAATCAAATCACTGCGGTTGCCGGGTAGGTATTTTTGCCAATCCCAACCGGCAGCGCGTTTCGGTATGCGGCCATTATGCAAAAAGTAAATATCGCCGATGCGGTCGGCATAGATAAAGTTGAAAGAGACAATGGCTTGCATGGCCATAGCCTTTTTAAACTGCGCGAGATTGCGCGCTTTGTTCATTGCCATCCATTGCATGGGCTGACGTATTTCGCCCATACCGGCAAACCGCAGCGCATAAACTCCATGAGATGTTTCCAGCGCCGGGCCATGCACAGCCTTCAAAAGTGTGCGAGGCACAGGCAGGTAGAAATTGCCGAGGAGCTTTATTTTCAGCCAATGGCGGCGGCTTTCAAAAGCGCGCGGCGTGCCGTCCAGCATATATTCATCATTATTCTCTGGGTTAAGTGTCAAGCTATAGACGTCCACAAGGTCGGGCTTATTGACCGTCACGCCATAGCCGATATCCGGATTAAAGCCCTTGGCGATAAACGGCATGCCCGGAAAAACCCCGCCATGCATATCCCAACCTTCATCGGATTTTACATGCGCTTCATACCAAGCGACCGGCCCGGTGAGAGGCTGGTGCGAATTGATCATGATGCGGGTTGCGCCATCCGATGACTTGCGGCTGTTAATGGCGAAAGCATTGGAACCGACCGGCAAACCGGCTGCCCCGATGTGGCGTGTCAGTAAAGCGCTGTCCGGTGCGCTTGCCAGTTCATATTGCGGGCTGTCGGCAAACAGCTTGGTAACGTGGCTTTCAAATCCGTAAAACAATAAATGCTGCAGCGAGAAACCGACCGTCAAATCTTGCGGCGTTATCGGGAAGAGGCGCGGGTCGGCCTCAAATTTATGGGTAGCGGCATAATAGTTAAGACCGTCCGCATAGGCTTTCAGATGGGCGCGGATTTGCGGTGACAATACGCGCCCATAATTCTCGGCAACCTGCCGCCGCACATCGAGCCAATGCACCAGAAAGTCAATCGGTGCGCCATCCAAGCCGATTTCACGCGCCAGCTGGCCACGATAAAACGGAATCATTTGCTGCATGGTTTTGAAGTCGTCTTCGGCATGGGCGTAGGACAGGCCAAAGGCAACATCGACATCGCGCTTGCCGTAAATATGCGGCGCGCCGAATGCATCGCGAATAATTTCGACATCATATTGCGCTGCTTCAGCAATCGCGTCATCCGGCTGCCACGCTACTGACCGCATGGCAAAGAGCGCCAGATTGAGCAGAACCAAAACGGGCGCAATGGCTAAAAGGCTAATCCATAGGCGGCGTAAAAAGTTTTTCATGATGTCTCCCGAATCCTGGAGAGAAAATAGGTCTGAGCGGCCTCTCGGCAAGCTTCGGGAAATGGAAAAAATTGCGCCTTTCCGTTAACGAAATTTTATTCAGGCCATTTCCAAATTGCGTCCGATCGAAATTGAATTTCGGAAGGATGCGTTCAGCCATGTTTGAGAATCTGAAGGGCCACACTGCCCAATTTATTAAATCGCTAATCCTTATTGTTGGGATTGCCGGTGTCAGCCTGCAAGCAGCCTATCGTTTCTGATGAGCGAGTATGCCGATACGCGGCTTTTAAAATCGCGTATCGGCTTTTGTTTGGTCGTTTACTTGCCGGAATTGGCAGGTATGAAAAGCGGCAAAATGCAAAATGCCGTGCCGATAAGACCGATAACCAACATAATCGGGTTTGAGGTCAAAGACGGTTCCGGCAAAGCGCTGCCGACACCCATAAGTTCAATAAAGGCGACGGCCGTCTGCGGAATTTCTATACCTTGATCGGCGTAGTTTTTTAGCGTCCACGCGTGGCGCTGCTGCATGAGAGCCATTTGCGCGCCTGTGGTGATAAAGTTAAAGCCGACGGCGAGGCCGAATATCACCGCCAGACCTTTGGCAATCGGGTTGTCGGTATTGCGTTCAACCAAAACTGACGTTACCCGCATGCCGAGCCAAAGCAGAAATGCCGAGCCGATGAAAAACAATCCCATTGATATGTAAATATCTGCGTAGAAACTGTTCGAAGCAATCATTGCGTTCATTTTTCCCTCCAAAATAAATTAACACGCCGCATTTTAGCGGTGGATAAATACTGACCAAATATCGGCGTCTTGTCCCGTCATAAATCGAAATGACAGTTTTTTTGGGGTGCGAAGGCTTCAACTCTTTGAATTAATTGACACAGGACAATCATGTTCTGCGTTTAAGAAACCCATGAGGGGGAGAAATTATGGAAGAATATCAAATTTGGTCGCTTTTTCAGTCGGCTCGTATTGCAAATGCGCTTGGAATGATAGCGACAATTTTGCTGATTTGGCTGGCATTGCGCACGGCGGTTCAAACGAGAACACCGGTGAGCGGCGAAGAGTCAAACACTGTTGCCAAGGCCATTTCATCGGCTTTCTGCCTTCTGTCAGTGTTCTTTGTCTATAACGCATGGACATTTTTCAGCGCCAATAACCCACTCACAGCTCGTGCCCTTACGCAATTGCAGGCACAAGGCATCGAAATTTCGGATATTGCGACGGGCTTTATCGACTATGTCGGAACCACTGAGCCGTCAGGCGTAGGCGTTCCCGGCATGGTGTTCTTGCTGGTCATCACTGTGATGATGATGGCGCAAATTTGGATGCCTAAAGAAGGCAAATAAGCCAAGTTTTCCAAAAATATGAGAGCGCGTCGGTTGTTAAACCGGCGCGCTTTTTTTTGTTAAACGGCGGGTGACGGTGAAGAAAATGGCTTCACCCGTCGCTGAATGAAGCCACAACCCGATTAAATGGTGCTTAAAAGCCCCGAAAAAACCTTCAATTTAGAAATTAAACACATATCCCAGCGACATCACTTCCAATGATTCTTCGGTGCGTGCTTTGCCGCCTGACCAATAATCCGTGCCATCGTCATAGCTGAAATCCTTGCTGTCAAAAGCAAAGTTAATGCCCGACCTTTGATTCAAAGAATAGTAGAGCGACAGGCCGATGCTGGTCGCTTCGCCTTCAAACAAAGTTCCCGTATCGCCAATATTGGGCGCAACACCTCCGGCGCATCTGAAATTCTCGGACACGTCGGCTTCGCCATTCAAAACCAATGCCAAGCGGGCAGTGCCATATAAGCGGTCGGTAAAAGCTTTCGAATAAGCGCCGCCTACAAATAGGCCAAAGTTTTGGTTCTCGAAATTAGTGGTTGTTTCAACAGAGTTTCCGTTGCTCTCACAAATGTTGGGAACCTCGGCGTTATTGCCGGAAGCCCCGCGATATGCTCTGCCTTGCACTTCTTTCCATGATACCGAGCCGGAATAAAAGCCCGTATATGCGCTCCAGCCGTTTTGATATTGGCGCGTGTAAGTCAGATTAAATTCCGAGCGTTCAGCGCTTTGGGGGCAGGTTGCGGGTGTGCATGCGTCACCATTGGCGGCCCAATTGCCGCTGCCACCCCAAAAATTATCAAAGTCGGGGTCGCTGCTTTCAGCAATTTGCACTGAAATCGCGTTTCTGCCGAAACTATAGGTTCCGGTGATTGCAATGTCCTGAAATGTAGCCTGCACACCGGCAGAACTGGCGTCATCGCGGTCATCATAATAAATATGAAAATCGGTATAGGCGGATCGTGCAGCTATTGTGCCGCCCCAACTTCCCGCCATGGCAGGTGCTATCATCAGAGAAAAAACAAGAGAGAAACTTAAAATACGCATAACAAACTCCTTTTTTGTGGATTTAGGTCGGAGCATGTATTTCTCAACTTAAAAGCCCATCGGAACCCTGACGCGATCCGATTCACTTTGGCCGGCGGGTGTGTCTGGCGCTTTTTGATTGAGTGAGATGCGGCTGAGGCTGTCATCGCCTCGGCCAACGCGGTGACGCAGTGAAACGCTCTCAAAGCCGTCACGCTCAAGGCGAATGCGAACGCGTTTCCCGTCCTCAAAGGGGCCGATTTCAGCCGGTGTTTCGCCAATGTAGCGATTTTCGACAAAAACACGGGCAGCGCGTGGCTGACTATCAACATATAATTTGCGCTTCAGAACATCGAGTAACAGGTTTCGCAGGCGCTCATCATTATCGCCGACGCGGTGAGAGAGGCGAATTGGCTCATAGCCGGCCTTTTTGATTTCGACGGATATCGTTTCGCCGACGGGAATCTCATCGCTCTCGGCCGGTGTTCGGCCAATATTTTTGCCATCAATAAACACATCGCCGCGACTTGGCGATGACCCTATACGCAGTCGCACAGTGTCTCTCAAAAGATTGATGTTTTTTAATTGTTGATCGTTTCGTCCAACAATATGGGAGAAACGCAGTTCCTTATATCCCGGGGTTCTCAGCACAAGCGCGATGCGTTCACCCTCGCGATAGGCTTTGCTCGTGGTTAGTGGCGTGCGCCCTAAATTTTCGCCATTTATGAATACTTCCGTATCAAATGAGCCTGTGCTGATTTCCAGCCTTTTTGACGGCGCCGGTGCGTCTGCAATGGTTGTTTGCGGCGCCGGTGTCGGGGTGCTACTGCCACGCCCCGCCTTCAGCCCGATATTTTTGACAAATTGGATAAGCGACAGCTTTGAACAATTGTCACAAATTTCAATCAGGCTGAGTGCAATCTGGCCGGTCACGATATTGTTGATTTGCAATTGGACGACATAGCTGTTTTCCAGTTTCTGAATTGATGTATCGCCAATCAGTTCACCATTAAAGGCAATCGCCAAATTCTGGGCGCAGCTCTGCGCCGTGCAGCCCTCTTTGGCATATTCGACTTTCAGCTTTTCTTCGACGGCGGGGCCGAAAAACACCTCGTAATATTGGCTCAAGCCTTGCTGAAGGGCGGTTCCAAACAGAGCGGCTTCATTTTTGAGCGAGGCTTCAACATTAATCGGCAAAAGCACCAAAACTTCTTTTGCATTGGCTTTTGGCTGCGCCGGGGCCAGCAGAATCAAAAACAGCAATACAAAAAAACGCATGATTAAAAACTTAATATCAGACCGATAACAAGACTTGTTTGGGTCTCGGATAATGTGGTTGTTTCCTCATAAACGGCTTCGAGTTCATTGTCATAACTATATGACTTGCTTTCGAGGCCGAAATTAACGCCGATAGCGTCGGTTACCGGCACATAAATGCCGCCGCCAAACAATACGGCTACGCCGCTCAGATCTTTGCTGAAGGGCGAGCCGCCGGTGCTGCCGAGCGAGCTTTCCCAGCTATAGACATCGCTAAATGTTGTCCAATTGAGCTGCAGCGCGCCGCGCAGATACCAGCTGGCAAAATCATTCAGATAATCATTCACCGATATGCCGACAAAAAAGCCGGATGTTTCTATGTCAGTGTTATAGTTGAACACGTAATCGGCAAACGCTCCGTCGTAATTATCGGTTTGGCTGAGCTTTGCTTCTGAAGCATAATAGCCGGCAAACCAAGCAACACCGTTATTATTTGCGCTGCTATAGGTCAGCGAATATTCGTCGCGCTTGGCAGAGCTGTCATCATAATAAGCCGAATACCCCGTTTCCTCTTGCAGGCCGCCAAATTTGACTGTCCAAGACGAGCCGTTCTCATTCTGAAAAGTGACAGAGGTGTCTTGATAGGTAAAATCAATATCTTCATTGTAAGAAGAGGTATCTTGGTCGCCGTTATAATCTTCATAAGGGTAGGAATATTCATAACCATAGGTCGATGTCCCCGTCGAAATGCCGACAACAACATCAGCCAGGCTCGTTACTGTGGATCCGAACAAAAGCAAGGTAGAGAACGCAAAATACTTCATAGTTTTACTCCATAAGCCATTTTTTGATTTGTGCCGTATTTTCTTCGGTAAAGCCGACCAATTTTTTTTCAACATTGCCCTCGCGGTCAACAAGCAGAGTGGTCGGCAGCGCCTCGACGCCGGCCGATAAGCGGCTTTGGGTGTTGCCGATAATGACTTTACCCAGCACCAATTCCCGCTGTTTCAGAAAGGCGTCAACCTCTTGCGTGCTATAGGGAGATTTGGTTTTGGCATTGGTTTCGGCATGGACATAGATAAAATCGACATCCGGATGCGCCTCAGATTTGGCAATCAAATCCGGCAATTCTTTTTTGCAAGGGGCGCACTTAACCCACCAAAAATTGACCACGGTGGGCTTGTTTTCAAAAGCGCGCTTAAGCGAAGTAAGCTGGCCGTCCAAAGCACGCCCGACAATATTGGGCAGCGTTTCAGATGCTGCAGGGGCGGGGGCAAGGGAAAAAAACGCTAGAAAAACAATACTACAGAACACCCTCAAGGGTTTTTCTGATTTTATCAGCAATAATTTCATTACTTATCGGCCTCCCAATGGCCTTTGTTTTCAATGTTTCGGTTCGGACAGCCGAACCGTTTTTCGTATCGATAAAATTCAAATTTATAATTATCTCGGCCTCATCAATACCAAATTTTTGGCTCGTGTCGGAAGTAATAGTTACAAAAAGTGCTTGTTGCAATTTGTAGTCATTCGCCTTGATGACAAGCTTTTCTTGCGTATCGCTGTGGGTGGGCGCCCAATATTTATCGTTTACGCCATTAATCAAATTCAAAAGTGTTGCATTTGTCTCTTGAGCGACCGATGACCACGAAATTGCGATTATCGGTTTTGCGTATATTTTATCGATTTCAGCCAGAATTTCCCGCGCTTCATTGCCGGCGGCTTTAATGTCGGGCGATGATGCGTCGAACTCGGAAAGCTCATCAGCAAGAGTGACGATTGACGCTGCATCTTTTCTGATGGCTGCGACAGTTTTGTCAGCGCTGCGGATTTCTTTCAACCGCAATGTCACTTCCAGCTTTTTACTGTCTTTCTGCGTGCGCTCAATTTGCGACTGCATGCTGGCCAGTTGACCGCTTGTATCCGACGTTTGCCCGGTTTTGCGAAGGTTTGCCAGCAAGTCGGGCAGGCGCAAAACGTCGCTCAAAGAGGCTTGGCCATCTGCCAGCTTCACCTGATAATCGCGAAAATCGGAAAGCGCAATAATGTAGGGCAGGTCAGATTTTGTAATGCTGACGCGCGCATAGGCAATACATTTTGCTTCATCGATGAATAATTGCGAGCCGCTGAGCATGCCGATTGAGATGCTGCTCTCGGTTTTTCCGGCGATGAGCATTTTCTCCGATGCTTCGCCATTCGCAAAGGCCTGTTCCGAGATGATGGAACTGGAGACATCTGAACGAATATTCAACGATAAATCCGACAGCGCCATTGTTTTTAGGGCTTGGTCTATATCGCTTAGCGATTGTTCTTTGCTTGGGCGGGTTTGAGCGTAGCCGAATAATTGACCTGCATCATTATTCAGGCCGAAAGAACTCATCCATTCGGGCGGCGCTTGCGCATTGGATTTCGAACAGCGATAGGCCTCAGCCTGAGTGACGCTGAGCCAACTCAAACACAATGCATATGCGAAGCTGATAAAACGTCTTTCGAACTCAGGGGACGCAAACAAATTACAGGCGACTTCGGACCGCGTCATTCATGTCATTTAGCAGGTTTTTATTGGTGTCCATGATTTCTTTATCAAGAGACTGGATTTGCTGCACGGCTGACCGCGCGGCATCATCTTTTGATAATTGCACCATAACATAACTTTGAATGCCGGCCTCGGTTACCACGGATTTCCGATTGGTAACACGTACGCCTCTTAGTGGAGCGGTGGCAATGACTTTTGCGGCATTTTGGAATACGCCTTTTTCAACCGTTCCCAGACTTGATTCCTGGCCGGTGAAAGTCGAGGTCGCCATATTGTCAACGACTGATGATATTTGCTGAGCAATCTCAACCATGGCGGCCAGCTTGGCTTGCTGCAGCGCAGCGCCCTGATTGGAAAGTGATGAGGTGCCTACGCCATAAAGAATATTATCATCTAGGGGCGGGTTCAAAAACCATTCCGGCTGGTCTGTAAATTGCAACTCAATGCGCGCATCAGCCGCCTTCTTTTTGACCAATTGTTCTTTCTCAGCAGGGCTGGCACAGGCTGCGAGGGTTAAGATCAAACCCAGTGAATCGATTTTTCCAAACATCATGAGCTCCTAAATACCAAATTAAGAATATGGGTAATATATGGGTTTGTCATCATACTTTTGCAAAAAGAAAAATGGCGGAGAGGAAGGGATTCGAACCCTCGATACGGGATTACCGTATACTCCCTTAGCAGGGGAGCGCCTTCGACCACTCGGCCACCTCTCCACCGCCGTTGATAGACAAGGGGAGCAGGGTTTTCAAGTAAATTTGCTGGACAGTTATGATTTCTTGGGCAACCACTCACAGAAGATTGCCGATGTTATATTGTGGGCTCCAAATGAGTTCTTAGAATTCTTCCTTGAAGGGGCGCAGATCAAGCTCTTGCGTCCAAGCCGAGCGGTGTTGCTCGTGCATCATGAAGAACGCATCGGCAATAGCGCCAATCTCAAGCGCACCGTCTTCGCCTTTGCTGTCGAGATATTCAGCCCATAGCGAACGAACTTTGTCG
>RFZE01000059.1 GCA_009920875.1 Alphaproteobacteria bacterium
GTTTTTGCAATCCGCGGTCAGGGTGCAGCACGGCTTCGGTCCAGCCCAAGCCGCCCATCACCATATCACCGACCGCAAAACGCTCCGATCCGCTGGCGATAATTTCGCCAATACCGGCGCTTTCTATCGTGTCGCCGATTTTGAGGCCCGCCGCATAGCTGTCACCGCTCAAGCGACCTCGCATGCCGGGGTCGAGCGAGAAATAATGGGTTTTAATCAAAACTTGCCCCTCTTGCGGCGCGTCGGGGGTGAAGCTTTCCAGTGCGAAACAATCCTCACTCGGCACGCCGCTTGGGTGCTTGGCCAGCGTCCATTTTTTATAATCGGTCATTTATTTGCCCTTGAAATTCGGTTTGCGCTTTTCTTGAAAGGCCGACACGGCCTCTTTGAAATCTTGCGAGCGCATGCTCAGACCTTCGGCTTGCAGGCTTATCGGCATCACGGCGGCGGCGACTTGGCGCAAAAACGCGTTAATGCCCGCCTTTGAGGCGGCAATGGCAATCGGCGCGCCTTCTGCCAATTGGTCGGCAATCTCCATCGCTTTTTCCATCACGCCTTCGGTCGTTTCGGCATAAAAGCCGGCCAATCCCATTTCATAAGCATCTTTGCCGCTGACCATTTCGCCGGTCATGAGATGATATTTGGCACGATTGACCCCTATGAGAAACGGCCAAATCACTTGCCCGCCATCACCTGCGCCCAGCCCCATTTTGACATGGGTGTCGCCGAATTTGGCATCAGGCCCGGCCACCACCACATCGCACAGCAAGGGCAGATTGGCACCGAGCCCCAATGCATAACCATGCACGGCGGCGATAATCGGTTTCTCACATTCGAGAATATGGTCAACAATGCGCCGCCCCTCAGCCAAGCTCGGCATTTCAATGCCCGTATCGGCGCTGAAATCGCCGCCGACGCAAAACGCTTTACCGGCACCGGCCAGCACCATGACGCGTAAATCGGGGTCATCGTCAAAATCGCGGCTAAATGTCATCATTTCATGATGCATGCGGTTGTCGATGGCGTTCATTTTTTCCGGCCGATTGAGCGTCACAACAACAACGCCATTGTCGCGGCGGTCAATGGTCATACGCTGGTAATTTTCCTGTTTCAGCATGGCTCCCCCCAAATTTCCAATAGTCTGCCCCCAACAGCGTCATTGGTGCAAGTCGAAAGCCATTGATTTGCTTGTTCAAACTGGCGGCACGCGCTACATAAACGGCATGGAAAACGGCGCAAAAACCTTAAAAATCGCAATGGCGCAGCTGAACCCGACAGTCGGGGCGGTTGCTGCCAATGCTGCGCTTTTGCGCAGTATTCGCGCTGCCTCGGGTGATGCCGATGTGATTGTCGCGGGTGAATTGTTTTTGACCGGCTATCCGCCCGAAGATTTGGTGCTGAAACGGGCTTTTCTGGCGCATGTGGCGGAAGAGGCCGAAAAACTGGTCGCTGACACGGCGGAAGGCGGTCCGGCACTGATTTTCGGCCTGCCTGTGGTGGAAAACGGTGTCCTCTATAATTCGGTTATGGTCGCCGATGGCGGCCAAGCGGCGGTGCGCCATAAGGTGCATTTGCCCAATTATGCCGTGTTTGATGAAAAACGCCTGTTTGGAGCGGGCACCATGCCCGAGCCGCTGGAATTGCGCGGGCTGCGCGTCGGTGTGCCGATTTGCGAAGATATTTGGTTTGCCGATGTCTGCGCGCATTTGAAAGCGCAAGGGGCGGAATTGCTAATCTCACCCAATGGCTCACCGTTTGAGCGCGGCAAACACGCCAAGCGGCTGCACCATGCGACAGCGCGCGCCAAAGAGACCGGCTTGCCGCTGGTTTATGTCAATCAAATTGGCGGGCAAGACGAACTGGTGTTCGATGGCGCGTCTTTTGCCGTTAATGGCGATGGTGAAGTTGTGGCGCAACGCCCCGCTTGGCAAGCCGAAGCGCATATGCTGACGCTCAATGAAACCGATAAGGGTTGGCAGGCAACGCCGCAAGATAGGGCAATGATTGATGGCGATTTGGGCGATATTTATACCGCTGCCGTGACGGGTTTGCGCGATTATGTCGAAAAAAACCGTTTCCCGGGTGTTTTATTGGGGCTGTCGGGCGGCATTGACAGCGCCCTATGCGCCGCCATGGCGGTCGATGCGCTGGGGCCCGAGCGCGTGCACTGCATCATGCTGCCCTCGCGCTATACCAGCCAATCGAGCCTTGATGATGCCGCCGCTTGCGCCAAAGCACTGGGCATTAAGCTTGATGATGTCTCGATTGCCGAACCGGTCGATGCGGTTGAAAGCGTTTTGGGCGATTTGTTCAAGGGCACCAATGCCGATTTGACGGAAGAGAATATCCAATCGCGCTTGCGCGGCACGCTGCTGATGGCGGTGTCGAATAAATTCGGCCATATGGTGGTGACGACAGGCAATAAATCTGAAGTATCGGTCGGCTATGCAACGCTCTATGGCGATATGAATGGCGGCTATAACCCGATTAAGGATATTTATAAAACCGAAGTGTTCGCGCTGGCGCGTTGGCGTAATGAAAATCTGCCGAGCGGCGGATTGGGCCCTCAAGGCCTTGTCATTCCGCAAAACATTATCGACAAACCGCCAAGCGCCGAGCTACGCCCCGACCAAAAAGACGAAGACAGCCTGCCGCCTTATGATGCGCTGGACGATATTCTTTTCGCGCTGGTCGAAGACGAACTGGGCGTCGATGAGATTATCGCCCGTGGCCATGACGCCGAAACGGTGAAGCGCATTGAGCATTTGCTCTATGTTTCCGAATATAAGCGCCGCCAAGCCGCGCCGGGCGCGAAAATCGGCAATCGCAATTTCGGACGCGACCGCCGCTATCCGATTACCAATGGCTTCCGCGACGCGCGCGCCTGAATTTAGAGGAATTTTATGACTGTTCGCACTCGTTTTGCCCCCAGCCCGACCGGCATGTTGCATGTCGGCAATGCGCGCGCTGCGCTGTTTTGCTTTTTGTTCGCCAAAGGGCAGGGCGGCGATTTCATTCTGCGTATGGACGACACTGATGAGGCGCGCTCAACAGAAGAATTTGCCGAGGCCATAAAGGCCGATTTGGCGTGGCTCGGTTTGGATTATGATGAGACCTTCAAGCAATCTGACCGCTTCGATAAATATGAAGCGGCGTTTGATGATTTAAAAGCGCGCGGGCTGGTCTATGCCTGTTACGAAACGCCGGATGAATTGGAACGCAAGCGCAAGCGGCAATTGGCGCGCGGCAAACCGCCGGTTTATGACCGCGCCGCCCTTGAACTGACCGATGATGATATCGCGGCTTTTGAAAAAGAAGGCCGCACGCCCCATTATCGCTTTAAGCTGTCGGGTAATCCGATTGTCTGGACTGATATGGTGCGTGGCGAACAGAAGATTGAAACCGCCAGCCTGTCCGATCCGGTCATTCGCCGCGCCGATGGCACATGGCTCTACACTTTGCCCAGCGTGGTTGACGATATTGACGCCAATATCTCTCACGTTATTCGCGGTGAAGATCATGTCACCAATTCAGGTGCACAAATTGAAATCATTGAAGCGTTGGGCGGCACTGTGCCGGTCTTCGCGCATTTCTCGCTCATGCTGGCGGCTGATGGCGGTGCGCTATCTAAACGTCTTGGTTCATTGTCGTTGAGTGATATGCGCGAGAGCGGGGTTGAAGCGATGAGCCTCAACAGTCTGATTGCCCGGCTTGGCACGGCCGACCCGGTTGAGCCGGTGCAAGATATGGCGACGCTGATAAAGGGCTTTGATATGACGCGGCTCGGTCGCGCACCGGCGCGTTTTGATGCCGAAGATGTAACTCGGCTCAATGCGCGCATTTTGCACGATATGCCTTATGAAGCCGCCGCGCCGCGTTTGGCGGCAATGGGCGCACCTGAGGGAGCCGCGTTTTGGGACAGTGCGAAAGGCAATCTGACGCTGTTTGATGATGTTAAAGATATTTTGCACCTGATTAACGGGCCGGTGTTGCCGGTCATTGAAGTTGATGATGCCGATTATATTGCCGCTGCGCTGGAGGCCCTGCCGCAAGGCGATTTGACCGAGCAAAGCTGGTCGGAATGGACGCAAAATTTGAAAGAAAGCACCGGTCGCAAGGGGCGCGCTTTGTTCATGCCGCTGCGCCAAGCGCTGACCGGCCAAGCCCATGGCCCTGAAATGCAGCATTTACTGCCGCTTATCGGCTATGATAAAGCTGTCGCCCGTTTACAGGGCAAAGAAGGATAGTTAATGGCACGCGAGCGCCTATACATTTTTGACACCACCATGCGCGACGGTCAGCAAACGGCCGGCGTGGATTTTGCCGTGGCCGATAAAATGAAGCTGGCGGCGGCGTTGGACGCGCTGGGTGTCGATTATGTCGAGGGCGGCTATCCGGGTGCCAATCCCACCGATACGCAATTTTTCAATGAATTGGGCAGCCTTGCGGGCGCCAAGCTGACCGCTTTCGGCATGACAAAACGGGCCGGTCGCTCGGCAGAAAACGATCCGGGCTTTATGGAAATCCTCGATGCGCCATCAGCCGCCACATGTCTGGTTGCCAAAAGCTGGGACTATCATGTCGATGTCGCGCTTGGCATTTCCAATGAAGAAAATCTCGCTTGCATTACCGATAGCGTTGCCGCCATTACGGCGCGCGGCAAAGAGGCGATGATTGATTGTGAGCATTTTTTCGACGGCTATAAAGCCAATCGCGATTATGCGTTGGCTTGCGCTGAGGCTGCTTTGCAAGCCGGAGCGCGTTGGGTTGTGTTGTGCGACACAAATGGCGGCACCATGCCCGATGAAGTGTTCGATATTGTCAGCGATGTCACCAAACATATTGGCGGAGAGAAGCTCGGCATTCATACGCATAATGATACGGAAAATGCGGTTGCCAATTCTTTGGCTGCGATTAATGCCGGTGTGCGGCAAGTGCAGGGCACGATTAACGGGCTGGGCGAACGCTGCGGCAATGCCAATTTGGTCTCGCTTATCCCGACCTTGCTGCTGAAGCCGGGCTATGCCGAGCGCTTTGAAACCGGCATTGCTCTCGACAAGCTGCCGCAAGTGAAAAACGTGTCGCTCTTGCTTGATGATATTCTCAATCGCACGCCGAACCGCCACGCGCCCTATGTCGGCGCGTCGGCTTTTGCCCATAAGGGCGGCATTCATGTGTCGGCGGTGATGAAAGACCCGTCAACCTATGAGCATGTGAAGCCTGAAAGTGTCGGCAATAACCGCACGATTTTGGTTTCTGACCAAGCAGGTAAAAGCAATGTGCTGGACCGTCTGGCAACGGCTGAGATTGATGTTGATGCCAAAGATCCGGCGATTGACCGCATTTTGCGTGAGGTCAAAGACAAGGAACTGGACGGTTACAGCTATGATGGCGTTGGTGCCTCATTTGAGCTTTTGGCACTGCGCCAGCTTGACCGTCTGCCGAGCTATTTTGACGTGACTGGTTATACGGTGAATATCAGCAATGACGGCAAAGGCCGCACCTTGTCAGAGGCCAGCGTGTCATTGGTCATTGATGGCGAGACGGTGGAAGGCAAAGGCACGGGTAACGGCCCGATTAACGCACTGGATATGGCCTTGCGTGGCGATTTGAAACGCTACGCCAAGACCATAGACACCATGCGCTTGATTGATTTTAAGGTGCGGATTTTGAACACCGGCACGGAAGCCGTCACGCGCGTGACGATTGAAAGTGTCGATGATAATGGCGATAGCTGGCGCACCATTGGCGTCAACCCGAATATTGTTGTCGCTTCTTTTGAAGCGTTAAACGATGCGGTGGTGTATAAGCTTTTCAAAGACGGTATTTCGGCTGTGCCGGAAACCGCTTGATAGGAGATAAATAATGCGCGCATTGAAATCAGTGCTGTTTCCCATTCACCCGGAAGGTTTTCGCTTCATTGCGATTTTCGCCTTTCTGACATTGCTGCTGTTTTTCGTGTCAGACTTATTGGGATGGGTCGGGGTTATTTTAACCTTGTGGTGCGCTTGGTTCTTCCGCGATCCGGCGCGGGTGACGCCGCAGCGTCGCGGTCTTGTTGTGTCGCCTGCTGATGGTGTGGTGAATATGATTACCGAAGCCGTGCCGCCGCCCGAATTGGGGCTGGGTGATGAGGCTTTGCCGCGCATTTCGGTGTTCATGAATGTGTTTAACTGCCACGTCAATCGCATGCCGGTGAGCGGTAAAGTGGTGAAGTCGCTTTATCGCACAGGGCAGTTTTTAAGCGCTGATTTGGACAAGGCGGCAGAAGCCAATGAGCGCCAATCGCTTTTGGTAGAGGCCGAAGGCGGCAAGCAAATTGTTGTCGTGCAAATCGCCGGTTTGGTGGCGCGGCGTATTTTGTGCTTCGCGCATGAAGAGCAGGAATTTCATGCCGGTGAACGGTTCGGTCTTATTCGTTTCGGCAGTCGCTGCGATGTTTATCTGCCGAAAGATAGTGTGCCGCGCGTTGCTGTCGGCCAGTCGGCCATTGCCGGTGAAACCGTGCTGGCCGATTTGAAATCTAAAGAGAAAGAGCGCGAGACGCTGACCAGCTAGATGAGCGAGAGCAAGGCGAAAGAAGCGACGCGCCGCCAGAGAGTGGCTGAAAGTCTGAAAACCAGGCGTTTTCCCGTTCGGCGCATCATGCCGAATATGGTGACCTTGCTGGCACTTTGTCTCGGATTGACAGCGGTGCGGCAGGGGCTGGAAGGACGCTTTGAACTGGCCGTCATGTGTATTGTCATTGCCGGTTTTCTAGATGCGTTTGACGGGCGGCTGGCGCGGCTTTTGAAAGCGGAAAGCCCGCTTGGTGCGCAACTCGACTCGCTGACCGATTTCGTCAATTTCGGCATTGCGCCGGTCTTGCTGGTTTATCTTTGGGCCTTGCAATCGACCGGTCGCCTCGGTTGGGCGATTATTCTGGTTTATTCCGTGTGCTGTGCGCTGCGTTTGGCGCGCTTCAATGTCGATATGGAAGAAGCCGACCGCCCGGCATGGAAAACCAGATATTTTATCGGTGTGCCCTCACCCTCGGCCGGTGGGTTGGTGATGCTGCCGATTTATCTGCAAGTGGCTGACCTAATTGACCTGGCGGCATATCCGTCGATTATTCTCGCCAATACAATCATTGTCGGCTTGCTGATGGTCTCTACCTTGCCAACCTTTTCAGGCAAGGGTCTGACCCATATTCGCCGCGATTTGGTGCTGCCGCTTATGCTGTTTATCGGCTCCATGGCGGTGATGTTGTTCACCTTTCCATGGCTTACCCTGACGGCGATGAGCATTGCCTATTACGCCGTGCTCCCGATTAGCGCTTATACTTATTGGCGTTTGAAACAGGGCTGATTATTCAGCCAATCTCATTACTCAGCAGGCGAGTCATTGCCGCGCATAGCGTCGTGCAAATGTGACGAGCCGCGCAGGCCGGCAAAACGCCCGCGCAGATAATCCGGCAAATGCAACATGACAGGCACCAGAATAAGTGTCAGCAGCGTTGAAAAGCCAAGCCCGAAAATAATCGCTGTCGATAGCTGCACCCACCATGCGGCTGTTGGTTCACCAAATTCAATCGAGCGGTCAATAACATTTATCGAGGCTTGAATGGCCATTGGGAATAGGCCAATCATGGTTGTGACGGTGGTGAGCAAAATCGGCCGTAAACGCTGTCCTGCGGTTTTTAAAATCACGTCAACTTTGTCCATTCCGGTGGCCAGCAAGCGCTGATATGTATCAATCAGCACAATGGAATTATTCACGACGATACCGGCCAAAGCGACAACGCCGGTGCCGGTCATAATCACCGAAAACACCTGACCCGTTACAATCATGCCGAGCAGCACGCCGATTGTAGACAGCACAACGGTCGACAATGTCAGCATGGTGCAGTAGAGGCTGTTGAACTGCATCAGCAAAATAATGAACATCAGCATGAGCGAGGCAATCATGGCGCGGCCAAGGAAAGCCGCCGCTTCTTCGGCTTCTTCATTGGCCCCGCGCAATCGCCATTTCACGCCAGATGGCAAGAAGTCTTGCTGCGCCATCCATTGTTTGAAGTCATTTTCCAAATCGGTCGCCAAATATTCCGAACCGGTTTCCGGGTTTACCGCCATAGCCGCCTGTATTTGAATCACACGCTGGCCGTCTGTGCGGCTAATGGCGTCGCGCCTTTCGCTCGGCTCGCGTTTGACGAAATTGGTAATCGGCACATTGCCGGCCGGGGTCAGCACACGTAATTGGTCAAGCCTGTCAAAGGAGCGTGCGCCATAGGGATAGCGCGCGCGAATTTCAATTTCATCGTCGCTATCATCGGGGCGATAATGGCCAATGAGTATGCCATTGGTTACCAATTGGATAACATTACCGACGGTGACGATATCGGCTTGAAAGCGACCGGCAGCCTCGCGGTCGACACTCAAATTCCATTCAATGCCGGGGAGTGGGAGCGTGTTTTCGACATCAATATAGAGGTCGTCACGGCTTTGCATATATTGCGTCATCATGGAAGTGACGGTGGTCAGTTCGTTCAAATTTTGACCGCTCACTTCAATTTCAATGCCCTTGCCTTGCGGTGGGCCTTGTTCGCGTTCTTTAATTTCCACTTCAATACCGGCAAAGCGTTCGGCGCGTTCATTTATCACGCGGACAATCTGCGAGGCGGGAACGCGCGTTGAGAAATGGGTGAACTCAACGCGGATGATGCCAATCGTGTCAGCCGGAATACGCCCATCA
>RFZE01000060.1 GCA_009920875.1 Alphaproteobacteria bacterium
GAATAATGATGACGTTTTTGCGGTTCAGGAAAATACCGAACACGCCAATGGTGAAAATAATCGCGGCC
The DNA here is from genome assembly GCA_009920875.1 of Alphaproteobacteria bacterium. Classification (GTDB taxonomy): domain Bacteria; phylum Pseudomonadota; class Alphaproteobacteria; order RS24; family RS24; genus UBA8337. The sequence goes on from RFZE01000060.1 coordinate 69, forward strand.
AGCGTCAGATAATGTGTCAATCCAATCATCTTCAGATCCCCTGCCCCGGCTCAATATCGACATTCTCAGTCGCTTCGTCGCGCGTGCGCGCCGTCTGGTTGGCGATATTTTGTTTTTTCGGATTGTTTGAGGGCACCAGCGTCAGCACAATTGCGCCAATCATGGCAACCAATAAAATCGCCCCTGCCGCTTGGAAGAAATAAACATATTCCGTGTAAAGCACGCGCCCCAACGCCTCGGCATTGGTCATACCCTCCGGCGTTGCTTGCGGCAACGGGTTGGCATCGACCAAAGATGATGACGCGCCAAATACCAGCAGCAATTCAAGCAGCAATATCAGCCCGACCGTTGCCCCAATGGGCATATATTGCAGAAAGCCCTCGCTCAATTCGGCGAAATCAATATCCAGCATCATCACGACAAACAGGAACAATACAGCGACCGCGCCGACATAAACGACGACGAGGATAAGCGCCAGAAATTCAGCCCCCAACAGCACAAAGAGGCCAGCCGAGTTGAAAAAGGTCAGAATGAGGAACAGCACCGAATAAACCGGATTGCGCGATGCGATGACCATAAAAGAACTGGCAACCGCGACTGTCGCGAATAAGTAAAAGGCGAGTGAAGTAAGTGTCATAATGTTCTACCGGTAAGGCGCGTCCAATTCGATATTCTTGGCAATCTCGACTTCCCAGCGGTCGCCATTGGCCAGCAGTTTTTCTTTGTCGTAAATCAGCTCTTCGCGCGTCTCAGTCGCGAACTCAAAATTCGGCCCCTCGACAATCGCATCAACCGGACAGGCCTCTTGGCAAAAACCGCAGTAAATGCATTTCACCATATCAATGTCATAGCGCACAGTGCGGCGTGTGCCGTCATTATTGCGCGGACCCGCCTCAATGGTGATGGCTTGCGCGGGGCAGATTGCCTCGCATAATTTGCAGGCAATGCAGCGCTCTTGCCCGTTCGGATAGCGGCGCAGCGCGTGTTCACCGCGAAAGCGTGGGGATAGCGGGCCTTTTTCATAAGGGTAATTGATGGTCGCTTTGCGACCAAAGAAATAGCCCATGGCCAGTTTCAGCGCGCCGACAAATTCAGCGAGAAACAATGAGCGAGCGGTGCGGTCTAACCAAGCCATTTGCGTCTCCTATGAAGCCATGCCGAAATATTGCAGGAAGCCGGCGGTCAGCACGACCCAAGCCAGCGTCAGTGGCAGAAACACTTTCCAGCCCAAACGCATTAACTGGTCATAGCGATAGCGCGGTACGATGACTTTGGTCATGGCGAACATGAAGAACATCAAGCCCATTTTCAAAATGAACCAGACCACGCCCGGCACCCAATTAAACGGCGCAACATCGACAGGCGGCAGCCAGCCACCGAGGAACAAAATCGTGCACATGGCGCACATCAAAACAATATTTGCCAATTCGCCAATCATGAACACCACATAAAGCGTCGAGGAATATTCGGTCATAAAACCGGCAACCAGCGCGCTTTCATCTTCCGGCAGGTCGAAAGGCGGTCGATTGGTCTCGGCCAATGCCGAGATAAAGAAGACGACAAACATCGGAAAGAGCGGCACGGCAAACCAGACGGTTTCTTGTGCCAGCACAATATCGGTCAAATTCAACGAACCGACGCAGAGCAATACGGTGATAATCACCAGCCCGATGGACACTTCATAAGAGACCATTTGCGCCGCCGAGCGCAGTGCGCCCAAGAACGGATATTTCGAGTTGGAAGCCCAACCACCCATAATCACGCCATACACGCCAAGCGATGAAATGGCGAAAATATACAGAATGCCGACATTAATATCGGCCACCGCCCAGCCCTCATTGACCGGAATAACCGCCCAGCCCGACAGCGCCAAAAACATGGTGACAAAGGGCGCGAGAATAAAGACCGGCTTATTGGCCGTCGTCGGAATGATGATTTCCTTCAGCAAATATTTCAAAATATCGGCAAAACTTTGTAGCAAACCGAACGGCCCGACCATGGTCGGCCCTTTGCGCAATTGCGCTGCCGCCCAAATTTTGCGGTCTGCCAACATAAAGAAAGCCAGCGACACCAGCAGCGCCAAAATAATGGCCAGCGAATGCGCCGTTACAATTAAGGCCGGCCAGACATAAGTGTCAAAAAACACACTATCCATCGGTTCCGGTTCCTTCTGCGTCGCTGCGCGCGCCTTTTGCCTTGGCGCAATCAGCCATAATGGCGGAAGCGCGGGCAATCGGATTGGTGAAATAGAAATCGCTCACCGCATAGGTGAAGGTCGCCGTACCAAGGCCATCATGCGACGGCGCTTGCGGTGCATCGGCAGAAACAATCTCGTCAAGCTGCGCCAGATGCGGCGCGGCTTCATACATGGCAACACGCAATTCGTTAAGATTGTCATATGGCAAAGTGACGTCGAGACGGGCTGACAAGGCGCGGAAAATCTTCCAATCTTCCCGCGCTTCACCGGGCGGTGTCGCCGCTTGTTCGGTCATTTGCGCGCGCCCTTCCGTATTCACATAAGTCGCTTGTTTTTCCGTATAAGCGGCGGCCGGCAAAATAACGTCAGCGCGATGCGCGCCGCGATCGCCATGACTGCCGATATAAACGACAAAGGCCTCACCCAAAGAAGCACCGGCAATTTCATCAGCGCCGTAAAGAATGACATTTTCAAGCGCGCCGCTTTGTGCCGCTTCTTGCATGGCCGCAACATCAAAACCGCCCTCGCCGGGCACGAGACCCAAGTCAAGACCGGTAACGCGCGCCGCCGCCGTATGCAGCATATTGAAGCTGGCGCCGGTTTTTTCAGCCAATTCAATGGCCGAGGCCAGAACGGCTGCGCCATCGTCACGGGTCAAAGCGCCCTGCCCGACAATAATCATCGGGTTTTCAGCATTTTTCAGCGTATCGGCAAAACTCTGCTTACCGGCCAGCAAATCGGCCAGCGTGTCGGCACCTGCGCCGATAAACTCGGCCTTATAGGTCAGGTCAACCGCCTCACCGATAGACGCGATTGGGTAATTGCCTGCGAGATAGCGCTTGCGGATACGCGCATTGAGAACAGGCGCTTCGAGCCGCGGATTGCTGCCGATAAGCAAGAGCGCATCGGCTTCTTCAATACCCGCAATGCTTGCATTGAACAGATAATTGCCGCGCGGGCCGGAGATTTTCGCGCCGTCTTGGCGGCAATCGACATGCGGGCTCTCGAGCGCGTCCATCAACCCCTTTAAGGCAAATTGACCTTCGGCGCATACCAAATCACCGGCAATCGCCGCCGTTTTGTCACCCTTGCCTTTTAATTTGCTTTCGACCAAATCAAAAGCCTCGTCCCAACTGGCAGGCACCAGCTTGCCGTCGCGGCGAATAAACGGGCGGTCGAGGCGTTGCGTGTTCAGCCCATCCCATACAAAGCGTGACTTATCCGACAGCCATTCTTCGTTCACGTCATCATGATTGCGCGGCATGATGCGCATGGCTTCACGGCCACGCATATCAACGCGAATATTGCTGCCCAGCGCATCCATCACATCAATGGTTTCGGTTTTGCGCAACTCCCATGGCCGCGCCGTAAAGGCATAAGGCCGCGAGGTCAGCGCACCGACCGGGCATAGGTCAATCACATTGCCGGACAGTTCACTGTCCAGCGAGGCTTCCAGATAGGTGGTGATTTCCATATCTTCGCCGCGACCGATAGCACCGATTTCCGGCACGCCAGCGACTTCTTGCGCGAAACGCACACAGCGTGTGCAATGAATGCAGCGCGTCATAATGGTTTTGACAAGCGGCCCCATATTCTTGTTTTCAACGGCGCGTTTATTGTCTTCAAAGCGGCTGGCGTCACCACCAAAGCCGAGCGCTTGGTCTTGCAAATCGCACTCGCCGCCCTGGTCGCAAATCGGGCAATCGAGCGGATGGTTGATAAGCAGAAATTCCATCACCCCTTCGCGCGCGGTTTTCACCGTGTCGGAGGTGGTGCTGACCACCATATCGGGCGCGACCGGCATGGCGCATGACGCAACCGGCTTGGGTGCGTTTTCAACTTCGACCAGACACATGCGGCAATTACCGGCAACCGACAGGCGCTCGTGATAACAAAAGCGCGGAATTTCAGCACCTGCTTCTTCACACGCCTGCATAATGGTTGTGCCGGCTTCGACCTCAACCTCAATGCCGTCAACAGTGACTTTCAGCTTATCACTCATTATTCGGCAGCCTCCTGCATCGGGCCATTGGCCAGACGCTCTTCAATCACCGGACGGAAATGGCGAATAAGCCCTTGCACAGGCCAAGCGGCAGCATCGCCCAAGGCACAAATCGTGTGACCTTCAATTTGTTTGGTCACTTGCAGCAGCATATCGATTTCTTTCGGCTGGGCGCGGCCTGCCGCCATGCGCTCCAAGACGCGCCACATCCAGCCCGTGCCCTCACGGCATGGCGTGCACTGGCCGCAGCTTTCATGTTTGTAAAAATGCGAGATGCGGGCAATCGCCTTGATAATGTCAGTCGATTTATCCATGACAATCACCGCCGCCGTACCCAGACCCGACTGCACTTCTTTCAAGCTATCGAAATCCATCAGCACCGTGTCGCAAATCTCTTTCGGCAAAAGCGGCACGGAAGAGCCGCCCGGAATGACGGCCAGCAAATTATCCCAACCGCCGCGCACGCCACCGGCGTGTTTCTCAAGCAATTCCTTCAGCGGAATGCCCATTTCTTCCTCAACATTGCAAGGATTATTGACGTGACCGGAAATGCAAAACAGTTTGGTGCCGGTATTGCCTTCACGCCCCAATCCGGCGAACCAGCTACCACCTCGGCGGCAAATGGTCGGTGCAACGGCAATGCTTTCGACATTGTTCACCGTGGTCGGGCAGCCATACAGGCCCATATTGGCGGGGAAAGGCGGCTTCAAACGCGGCTGGCCTTTTTTGCCCTCAAGGCTTTCAATCAGCGCGGTTTCTTCGCCGCAAATATACGCGCCCGCGCCGTGATGCACGTAAATGTCGTAATCCCAACCCGAACCGGCAGCGTTTTTGCCGAGCAATCCGGCTTCATAGGCTTCATCAACGGCACGCTGCAGAGCTTCGCGCTCGCGGATAAACTCGCCGCGCACATAAATATAACAAGCATGCGCGCCCATGGCGAAACCGGCCAGCAAACAACCTTCCAGCAGCTTATGCGGTTCATGGCGCATAATATCGCGGTCTTTACATGTGCCCGGCTCGGACTCATCGGCATTGACGACCAGATAATGCGGACGGCCATCGCTTTCTTTCGGCATGAACGACCATTTCAGACCGGTCGGGAAACCCGCACCGCCGCGTCCGCGCAAACCGGAGGCTTTGACTTCCTCAATCACCCAATCGCGGCCTTTTTTAATCAGCTCGGCGGTATTGTCCCAGTCACCACGGGCTTTGGCCGAGATCAAATCCGCCCCTTCAAAGCCGTAAATATTCTGAAAAATCCGATCTTCATCGCGCAGCATTATTTGTCACCCTTCAAAACGGTTAAGCCACCTTCAGGCTCCGACGCGCGACGACTGTTCTGCGGACCGGTCGCGACTTCATTTCCCTGACGCAAATCATTCAGAATCTGCTCGAACTTCTCAGCCGTCAGGTCTTCGTAAAAATCATCATTAATCTGCACCATGGGCGCATTAACACAGGCACCGAGGCATTCGACTTCAAGCCAACTCAGCTTACCGTCTTCGGTTATATCACCCTGCTCACCAATCACTTTACGGCACACATCTTTCAAATCATCAGCGCCGCGCAGCCAGCACGGGGTTGTGCCGCAAAGCTGCACAAAATGCTCACCGACCGGCGAGAGATTGAACATGGTGTAAAAAGTCGCCACTTCGAGGGCGCGGATGTAAGGCATGTCCAACATATCAGCGACATGGCGAATGGCAGGCTCGGGCAGCCAGCCGCCCGCTTGCTTTTGCGCTTGCCATAAAAGTGGAATGATTGCGCTGGCTTGGCGGCCCTCAGGATATTTGGCAATTTGGCCTTCGGCCCAGCTTATATTTTCGGGCGTGAAAGCAAATTCGCTCGGCTGTTCTTCATTGAGGCGGCGCACACTCATCGGTCAACCTCCCCAAATACAATATCCAGCGAGCCGAGAATGGCTGACACATCGGCCAGCATATGGTCGCGGCTCAAATAATCCAGCGCATGCAAATGGGCAAAGCCCGGCGCACGAATTTTGCAGCGATAGGGCTTATTGGAGCCATCGCCGACCAGATAAACGCCAAACTCGCCTTTCGGCGCTTCCACGGCAGCGTAAACTTCGCCTTCCGGCACGTGATAGCCTTCCGTGTAAAGTTTGAAATGGTGAATCAGCGCTTCCATGGATTGCTTCATCTCAGCGCGTTTCGGCGGCACGATTTTGCCGTCCTGCGACGACACCGGCCCGTCGGGCATATTGGCGATGCACTGGCGCATGATTTTCACGCTCTCGCGCATCTCGTCCATACGCATCACATAACGATCATAGCAGTCGCCGTTTTTGCCGACCGGCACGGAAAATTCCATGTCGTTATAAGCCTCATAAGGCTGGCTGCGACGCAAATCCCAAGCCAAACCGGCACTGCGCGCCATCACGCCGCTCATGCCCCAATTCATCACATCTTCTTGTGTCACAACGCCGATATCGACATTGCGCTGTTTAAAGATACGGCTATTGGTCAGAAGACCTTCAATATCGTCAAGCACGGTGAGGAAGTGGTCGCAAAACGCGTCAATATCGTCGAGCAAATCTTGCGGCAAATCCTGATGCACACCACCGGGGCGGAAATAAGCGGCGTGAAGCCGCGCTCCGCAAGCACGCTCATAAAAAATCATCAGCTTTTCGCGTTCTTCAAAGCCCCATGTAATCGGGGTCAGCGCACCGACATCAAGCGCTTGCGTGCAGACATTCATCAAATGATTGAGAATGCGGCCAATCTCGCAATACAGCATGCGGATATATTGCCCGCGCTTGGGCACTTCAATGCCCAGCATACGCTCGACCGCCAAGGCAAAAGCGTGCTCCTGATTCATCGGCGAGACATAATCAAGACGGTCAAAATACGGCACGCTTTGCAAATAGGTTTTATGCTCAATCAGCTTTTCCGTGCCACGATGCAGCAGGCCGATATGCGGGTCAACGCGCTCCACGCGCTCGCCGTCCAAATCCATCACCAGACGCAGCACACCATGCGCGGCCGGATGCTGCGGGCCGAAATTAATGGTAAATTTGCGGTCATCATCGGGGTTTTGAGTGACTTGCGACATCGTTAACCCTCCTGCCCGTCTTGTTCGGCTTTTTCATCGCCCGGCAGCAGACCGGCGGCCTGCGCGCCTTCCCACGGGCTTTCAAAATCGAAATCACGAAATTCTTGCACCAGTGAAACCGGCTCTTGAATGACTTTTTTGCTGTCATCGCAATAGCGCACTTCAACATGGCCGGTCAGCGGAAAGTCTTTGCGCAGCGGATAACCCTCAAAGCCGTAATCGGTCAGCAGACGGCGCAAATCAGGATGGCCGGAAAACAAAATGCCATACATATCGAAGGCTTCGCGCTCATACCAATTGGCGACGTCAAAGAGACCCGTCACACTCGGCACTTGTGTCTCTTCACCGGCTTGCAGCTTGACGCGAATACGACAATTTTGGGTCATGGAAAGCAAGTGATAGACGACATCAAACCGCAAAGGACGATTTGGGTAGTCAGCGCCACATAAATCCATTAACTGGGTGAAAGCACAGGCCGGATCATCACGCAAAAAGCGCAATACGGGCTCGATGTTGCCGGGGTTTACGTCCAAAGTCAGTTCGCCAAAATGCATAGCGTGACCGGCCAGCTTGTCTCCAAGACCGGCAGCAATATGCTCAGCGAGGTTTTGTAAATCCGTCATATTGCGCCCTACCGTTCAATCGTGCCGGTGCGACGGATTTTCTTTTGCAGCAGCAAAATACCGTAAAACAAAGCTTCCGCCGTTGGCGGGCAGCCCGGTACGTAAACATCAACCGGCACAACGCGGTCACAGCCGCGCACGACGGAATAAGAATAATGATAATAGCCGCCGCCATTGGCGCATGATCCCATAGAGATGACATAGCGTGGCTCGGGCATTTGGTCATAAACCTTACGCAGCGCCGGCGCCATTTTATTGGTCAGCGTGCCGGCAACAATCATCACATCAGATTGGCGCGGGCTGGCGCGCGGGGCGACGCCATAGCGCTCAATATCGAGGCGTGGCATTTGAATATGCATCATCTCAACGGCGCAACAGGCAAGGCCAAACAGCATCCAGTGCAGCGAACCGGTGCGCGCCCAATTAATCAAATCTTCTGACGAAGCCAACACAAAGCCTTTATCGGCCAGCTGGTCTGAAACCTGCTCATAATACGGATCGGCCATCGGGGCCGGCAGGTTTTTCTTTAAGTGACTGAGATCTTGGTCTGACATGGCGCGCTCCTAATCCCAATCAAGGGCGCCTTTGCGCCACTCATAGGCAAAGCCGATGGTGAGCACGGCCAGAAAGAACATCATGGACCAGAA
>RFZE01000007.1 GCA_009920875.1 Alphaproteobacteria bacterium
GGCCACGCAGAAGATTACCCGCGCCATGCAAATGGTGGCGGCCTCGAAATTGCGTCGCGCGCAAGAGGCGGCGGAAGCGGCGCGCCCCTATGCCGACCGCATGGGCGCGGTATTGGGCAATTTGGCGGCCAGCATTAATGATGTGGAGACCGCCCCGAAATTATTGGCGGGTACGGGCAGCGATAAGCGCCATTTGCTGATTGTCGCAACCGCTGAACGCGGCCTATGCGGTGGCTTTAATTCATCGATTGCGCGTCTGGCGCGCGAAGATGCGCAAAAACTGATGGCGGCGGGCAAGCAGGTGCAAATTCTATGTGTCGGGCGCAAAGGCTATGATGTGCTCAAGCGCTACTTCGACAAGGAATTGCTGGACCCGGTGAGCTATCAAGGCTTGAAAAGCATCGGATTTGACCAAGCGCAAGAAGTGGCAAGCCGCGTTTTGGCAGATTTTGACGCGGACAGTTTTGATATGTGCACGCTTTATTACTCAAAATTTGAAAATGTCATCAGCCAAGTGCCGACCGGGCTGCAGATCATTCCGGCCAGTTTCGATGACAGCGAAACCCCTGATTTAGGCGGGGCGGCCTATGATTATGAGCCGGAAGAGAACGATATTTTGGACGCGCTTTTGCCGCGCAATATTGCCGTGCAAATCTTGCGCGCATTATTGGAAAATGCCGCTTCCGAGCAGGGCGCGCGCATGACCGCGATGGATAATGCCACGCGCAATGCGGGCGAAATGATTGACAGTCTGAGCATCACTTATAACCGATCGCGTCAGGCTCAAATTACCAAAGAATTGATTGAAATCATCTCCGGTGCGGAAGCGCTTTAGGGATTAATGGACGAGGATAAGATTATGGCAGAGCAGAAATCAGCAGGAACGGGCAAAATCAGCCAAGTCATCGGCGCGGTTGTCGATGTGCAGTTTGACGGCGAATTGCCGGAAATTCTGAATGCGCTGGAAACGCAAAATGGCGATATTCGCTTGGTTCTCGAAGTGGCACAGCATTTGGGCGAGCGTACTGTTCGCACCATTGCGATGGACTCGACCGAAGGTCTGGTGCGCGGTCAAGAGGTGGCCGATACGGGCGCGCCGATTTCCGTGCCGGTCGGGGAAGCGACATTGGGCCGTATCATTAATGTTATCGGTGAACCGGTTGATGAAGCCGGGCCGGTGGAAGCCAGCACCTCGCGCGCCATTCACCAAGACGCGCCGGAATTTGTAGAGCAATCGACGGAAGCAGAGTTGCTGGTCACCGGCATTAAGGTTGTTGACTTGCTCGCCCCTTACGCCAAAGGCGGTAAGATTGGCCTGTTTGGCGGTGCCGGTGTCGGCAAGACGGTTCTGATTATGGAATTGATTAACAATGTCGCGAAAGCGCATGGCGGCTATTCGGTATTTGCCGGTGTCGGCGAGCGCACGCGCGAAGGCAATGACCTTTATTGGGAAATGATTGAATCGGGCGTGAATGTCGAAAAAGGCGGTGAAGGTTCGAAATGTGCCCTGGTTTACGGCCAAATGAACGAGCCGCCCGGCGCGCGTGCCCGTGTCGCCTTGACCGGCCTGACAGTGGCGGAAAATTTCCGCGATGAAGGCCAAGATGTGTTGTTCTTCGTCGATAATATTTTCCGCTTCACGCAAGCCGGTTCGGAAGTGTCGGCGCTGTTGGGACGTATTCCGTCAGCAGTGGGCTATCAGCCGACATTGGCCACCGATATGGGCGCGCTGCAAGAGCGTATCACCACGACCACCAAAGGCTCGATTACATCCGTGCAGGCGATTTACGTGCCGGCCGATGATTTGACCGACCCGGCCCCGGCCACCTCCTTCGCCCATTTGGACGCGACCACGGTTCTGTCACGCGCCATTTCGGAAAAAGGTATTTATCCGGCGGTGGACCCGCTCGATTCAACCAGCCGTATTTTGGAGCCGCGCGTTGTCGGTGACGAGCATTATCAAGTGGCGCGCGAAGTGCAAGAAATTCTGCAGAAATACAAGTCTCTGCAAGACATTATCGCCATTCTCGGCATGGATGAATTGTCGGAAGAAGACAAGCTGGTGGTGAGCCGCGCCCGTAAAATTGAGCGCTTCTTGTCGCAACCTTTCCATGTGGCTGAAATCTTTACCGGTTCGCCGGGCGTGCTGGTCGATTTGGCCGATACGATTAAAGGCTTCAAAGGCCTGTGCGCCGGTGATTATGACGATTTGCCGGAAGCCGCTTTCTATATGGTCGGCACGATTGAAGATGCCATTGCCAAAGCCGAAAGCATGGCTGCGGAAGCTGCTTGAGGAACTGACGGATGGCCGAGAGACTGAAATTTGATTTGGTAAGCCCGGAAAAGCTGGTGCTGTCGGCTGAGGTCGATATGGTTGAAGTGCCGGGCGCTGAAGGCGATTTCGGCGTTTTGCCCAATCATAGTCCTGTGATGGCGATGTTGCGGCCCGGCACATTGACCGTCGAAAGCGACGGCAAACGCCAAAGCTTTGAACTGGATGGCGGTTTTGTCGATGTCACGCCGGAAGGGGTGACGGTGTTGGCCGAGACCATTTCACAGGCCTAAGCGTTTTCTCATATTCTGAAAAAAGGCGTCCCGCGGGGCGCCTTTTCTTTGCGATAAATCAGTCAAAAATCACGGTTTTGCCGCCGTTCAAAAATACCCGGCGCTCGGTATAAAGACGCACGGCACGCGCCAGAGCACGTCTTTCCGTGTCGCGCCCGACATCGATAAACGCGCCGACAGACATATCATGGCGCACCGGCTCGACGCCTTGAGTGATAATCGGCCCTTCGTCAAGCTCGGCGGTAACGAAATGCGCCGTTGCCCCGATCAATTTGACACCGCGCGCATGCGCTTGGCTATATGGCTCAGCACCTTTGAAACTGGGCAGGAAGCTATGGTGAATATTGATGATTTGCGCGCCATAGCGATCGACAAACTCGGCGGTCAAAACTTGCATATAACGCGCCAAAACAATCAAATCGATATTTTCTCGGTCAATCAATGCGGTCAATTTGGCTTCATTTTCGGCTTTCGCCTCTTTACCGCCAAGCGCGTGATAAGGCAATTGTGCATTGTCGGCCCATTGGCGCCCGATTTCATGATTGGAGGCAATGGCGGCAATGTCCATGTTTAAAGAGCCATTTTGTTGGCGGTAAATCAAATCGATTAAACAATGGTCGAATTTGGATACGAGAATTAAGACACGCAGGCGTGCATCGGCCGGATAAAGCTGCAATTGCATATTGAAGGCGCTGCGAATGGGCGCCAGCGCGGTTTCCAAATCGGCTTGCGGCAATAAACCATCACACGCCACGCGCATGAAAAACCGATTATGCTCCATATCGCTATATTGCTGACTTTCGGTAATGTTAAAGCCGTTCTCGGCCAATATGCTGGACAGGGCGGCGACAATACCTGGCTTATCTGGGCATGTCAGGGTGAGAATAAGCGACGTCATTCAATCGCTCCGATAGTCAAAACTGGCGTCAATTTTATTGAGCAAATGCTCGAGCGCGCTCAGCGGCGCGGCCGCGCTTGCCCCGCAATTGGGCAAAGGCGTTAAATCGGCGTCGGGGTCAGGGTCGAAAAAATAAGCCATAGAGTGGCGCGTGGTTTGGCTGCGATTGACCACGCGGTGCACGGTCGAGGCGTAAAGCCCGCCGGTCCAATGTTCCATCATATCGCCAATATTGACGATAATCGCGCCATCCAAAAGCGGCACGTCTTGCCAGCCTTTTTTCGTTTTAATCTCCAAACCCGCCACATCATGTTGGAACAAAAGGGTGAGACAGCCGAAATCACTATGCGCGCCGGCCGATAATTCTGCCGCTTTTTGCATGGGCGGGTAGCGCAAGGGCGATAAAGTGGCCATTGGCTCGCTGAGCCAGCGGTCAAAATGGTCGGGCGGCAAATCGAGCGATAGGGCAAAAGCTTGCATGAGGTGACGCGACAAGGCCTCGCAAGCGCCGTATAGCGTGTCCATGTGCTTACGAAAGCCGACCAATGCGCCGCTTTCATGCGGATATTGATTGGCCCCGTGCAAGGGCAGCGCCGCTTTCACGCTGGCATGGTCAGGGGGCAAATCGCGGCCTATTTTCAGCCCTTCTTTATAATCGCCCTGCGGCTGTTTGGTCCTATCCAGCACCTCGCCGCCATGCGCAAACCAGCCGCGATGGCAGGGCGAGCGTTCAATGGCAATCTCCCGTTTTTTGTCTTCCGGCAGGTCGAAGAAATTTTGCGCCATCGCAAATGCGTCATCAATCATGGTCGCGTCAATGCCGTGACCGGTCAGGGCAAAAAAACCGGTCTCGCGGCAGGCCGCGCCAATTTCACCGGCAATGGCGGCGCGGCGCGCGCGGCTTGCCGCGCTGTCATCGCCAAAAGCGGAGAAATCAATCATGGGTAGCGCGCCGCTCATGACATTAACGTGATAAATGCGCCAAGCGCGCAGCCAATTGGCGGTAAATGGGCTTTTTGAACGCAATGACGGCATCGACACATTCGTCCAAACTGCGCCATGCCCAGTCGTCAAATTCAATTTGCGCATGGGCAGCGAGGTCAATTTCGCTTTCTTGGCCGGTAAACCGCATGGCAAACCATTTTTGTTTCTGCCCGCGAAAGCGGCCTTTCAGCGCTTTGCCGATTAAATCTTCCGGCAAATCATAGCGCAGCCAATCGGGCAATTCGTAAATAAGTTCGGCCGAGCGAATGCCGGTCTCTTCGGCCAATTCGCGAAAAGCCGCATCCAGCGGGGCTTCGCCGGCATCAATGCCACCTTGCGGCAATTGCCAAAGCGGCGCATCGGGCGGCAAATTATCGGGCCGTCTTTTGCCGCAAAATACTTTTCCCGCATCATTAAACAGCGCAATACCGGCACAGGGGCGCCAGCTTAATTGATGCGCTTTGTGACCGGCAGGAAAATCGGGGACGTCATAGGTCATGAAAATGTCACCGCTTATGAATTGGGCTGCGTTTTGGCGGCAGCTGATTTTTGCAGGCCGATAAGCAATTGAATGGCGTCTTGCAATTGTTTGTCATCTTCCGGTTCGCCGGGAATATAGGCAATCGGATTTTTGCGTTTCGGTTCATCGGTACTTTTGGGGGCCGTCTCATTTGACGCGCCATCAATATTCTGCCCGTCCAGCGCGCCGCGCAAATCGGCCTCGCGGCGTCCTTCACGGCCGCGCAATTCTTCCGGCAATTGCTGCTCGGCGAAAATATCGGGGGTGATGCCCTTGGCCTGAATGGAGCGGCCCGATGGCGTGTAATAACGTGCCGTGGTCATGCGCAAGGCGCCATCATTGCCCAGCGGCATGATTGATTGCACTGAGCCCTTGCCGAAACTTGGTGTGCCCATAATCACCGCGCGGTGATGGTCTTGCAGCGCTCCGGCGACGATTTCAGAGGCCGAAGCCGAGCCGCCATTAATCATGACGACAATCGGCAGACCCCGCGCCATATCACCGCGCCGCGCTGAAAAGCGCGAACTGTCATCTTCATTGCGCCCGCGCGTTGAGACAATTTCGCCGCGATCCAGCATCGTGTCGGATACGGAAATGGCTTCGCGCAACAAACCGCCCGGATTATTGCGCAAATCAATGATGAAACCGGCCAGCTTGTTTTTGCCAATTTCAGCGGGCAGGGCGTTAAAGGCTTTTTTCAGGTTTTTCGTGGTTTGCGAATTAAATGTGGTGAGGCGGATATAAGCGATATTCTTATCCGGGCCCTCAACCCGCGTGCGCACGGCGCGAATGCGAATCGTGTCGCGAATAATGGTGATTTCCAAAGGCTCTTTTTCGCCTTCGCGCAAGACGGTCAGCGTAATCGGCTTGCCTCTTTCACCGCGCATCAAATCAACCGCTTCCGACAAGGTAAGGCCCAAAACCGGCTTATCGTCCAGTTCAGAAATTAAATCATTGGGGCGCATGCCGGCGCGGCTGGCCGGCGTGTCATCAATCGGGGCAATGACTTTGACGAGGCCGTTCTCCATTGTCACTTCAATGCCCAAGCCGCCAAATTCGCCTTTGGTTTCAACCTGCATATCTTCAAAATTTTTCGGTGGCAAATAGGCCGAATGCGGGTCGAGCGACGCCATCATGCCCGACAGCGCCGCTTCAATCAGTTCCTTGTCAGACGGCGCATCGACATAATTGCGTCGCACTTGCTCCAGCACATCACCGAACAGGGTCAGCTGATTGTATAATTCTTGCTCATCTTGTCGGTTTTCAGCCAATGCGGGCGTGGCGGCAAGGGCCAAACATGCGCCGAGCACGGACGCGCAAATGAGGCGCTGAGCCTTGTCTAGAGAAACTACCATATCCAATCCTTTCCACCGCCCACGCGGTGATGCCTACGGATTTTCGCCCGTCAGCCGCTGCGCAGCCATGGCGATGGGTCAATTGGCTGACCGTCAAATCTTAGCTCCATATATAGCTGACTGCGGCCCGAAGTCGAAGACCCCAATTGGTGATTTTCATGCCCCGCACGGTCTAAATGATCACCGGCCAATACGCCTATCGGTTCACCGGCCAGTATTTCTTGCCCGACAAACACTCCGCTACCGGCAAGCCCGGCCAATATCATCTGAAAGCCGTCAGCCAGATTAATGATGACAATTTCGCCATATTGGCGAAACGGGCCGCTATAAAGCACCAGCCCATCATAGGGCGCGTTAATTTGAGCGCCGGCCCGTGCCATAATGGACAGGCCTTGCTGACGCACGCCATTTTCATTGCGTTGGCCGAAGCGCCCGACCACTTGACCGGTAACCGGTAAAGGCAGGAGGCCACGCGCCTTGCCGAAAGCACTGCCACCGAAAACAGTGCCGCCGCTGCGGTTTTGTAAGCGCCGTGACAAATCGCGTAAATCGCGCGCCTCGTCGACCAAGCGCGCAATAATGGCGGCCTCGCCGCGCGCCGCACGGCGTGCTTTGTTTTCGGCTGCAGCCTTGTCGGCCAGCGCCTTATCAAGGTCAGCGCGCGCCGTTGCGGCATCCTGTTCGGCGGTAATCAGCGCTTGCGATTGCCGATCCATACGTGCGCGCAAAGCCGCCAATTCGGTCAAACGATCGCGCAAATCATCGGCGCGGCCCTGCATATTGGGCACAATAGAGGCCATCACCAAAGCCCCTTGCACGGCGCCTAGCGCATCATCGGCATGCACCGCAAAGGCCGGAGCCGGTTGTTTTTGCATGGCTTGTAACCCGGCCAGAAGCTTGGCTAAGGCGGCGCGGTCTTGTTGCAGCGCTTCATCAAGTTGGCTTTCACTGACCGCCAATTCGGAAAGGCGGTCTTCCAAACGGTCGCGTTCGGCATCGATATTTTGCAAATCGCGGGCCAGCGCAATGGTGCGTTTTTGCAGCGCTTTTTGTTGCGCTTGCAGGGCTTGCGCCTCGGCCTGTAATTCGGCGCGGCGGCTTTTGCGGTTTTCAATTTCACTGTTCAGCGCGTCCAGCTTGTCGCCCGTGCCCGATTGCTGCGCCCAAGCGGGGGCGGCAAAAATCAAAAAACCAATGATCAAAGCGCGTCTCATCTCAGTCGCGATGATAAGGGTGTCCGCTCAAAATGGAAACGGCACGCCATAATTGTTCGGCCAGCATGATGCGGGTCAACATATGGGGCCAAGTCATTTTCCCCAAAGAAAGGGTGATATGGCCGCGCGCCTTAAGGGCGGCGTCAAATCCGTCAGCTGGCCCGATCACAAATAGAGCATCGCCGCGCCCGTCATCGCGCCAAGCAGCCAGCCTGTCGGCAAATTGGCGGCTCGTCCAGTTTTCGCCGCCTTCATCCAACAGCACAATCAGCCCCTGATGGCTGTCAAGCAACGTCAGTAATTTGGTCGATGCCGAGGCATGTTCCTTGATTTCAGTGAGGTGCAGCCCGTCAAAGCCGATTTGGCGGCCGCTTTGGGCTATCCGCTTGGCATAATTTTGATAAAGCGGCGCTTCGTCCATGCCGCGCATTTGCCCGACCGCCAAGACCGCCAATTGCATGGTCGTCAGGCGGTCAGACCGGCCGGTCTGGCGGGGTCAGGATTATAGGCTTTGGCTTCCGCTTCAGTGGCCCACATTTTTTCAATGCCATAAAAGGCGCGCACTTCTTCGCGGAAGATATGCACCACCACATCACCGGCATCGACCAGCACCCAATCGCCTGTATTTTGCCCTTCCGTGCGGATATTTTTGCGACCGCTTTCTTTCAACTTGCGCAATAAATGGTCGGCCAGAGCCCCGACATGGCGCTGTGAGCGCCCGGTGGCAATAACCATATGGTCGGCCAGGGCCGATTTTCCTTCAAGATTAATGGTTACAATGTCCTGCGCCAGATCATCATCAAGGCTGGTCAGAACCATTTGGTGAAGCGCGCCGTCTTCAAGATCGGGGCGGTTCGTCTGTGCCTGTGGCGCATTGGCCTTTGGCTGTTTGTCACTCAGAGCGTTTTCCTCACTGTGCTTGACACAAAATAGGGCGAAAAATCACCACATGTCGAGATTAGCAATAATTTGCGGCCCGTTTCAATCATCTTTCACGCATCCTTTATTTACCTTTTTGCCGCAGTTCTGACGAGGCCAAGGCAGAGCGCGCGCCCTCCAACATCACCCAAGCCGGGGCTTGATAAAGCGGCAATTGCGCGGCCGCCGCCGCGTCGAGCCGGGCATAATCAAAAGCCCGTGCGGCCGGTGACAAAGCCGCTCTATGCGCCGCGCCGGGGCGCGGATAAACGGCCAGCGGAATTTCGCGCATCAGGCTTTGCCAATCTTTCCAGCGATGCAGGCCAACCAGATTATCGGCGCCAATAAGCCAGATGAATGAGACTTGCGGATAAGCCGCTTGCAGCGCCCGCACCGTATCAATGGTGTAGACCGTGCCGAGGCGTGTTTCTTCATCGCTGACAATAAAGCGTCGGTCATCGGCAAGTTTTTGCACCGCCGCCACGCGTCGGTCGATGGCTTTCGGCTTGTGGCTTTTGAGCGGATTTTGCGGGCTGACCAGCCACCATACATAATCGACTTTGAGCGCGCGCAACGCCGCTTTGGCGACCAGCTTATGGCCGTCATGCGGCGGGTCAAAACTGCCGCCAAAAAGCGCCACTTTGGCGCCGTCAAAAAATTTGCCTGTGGCGGGAGCGCTCATCAGCTTATTTCGGTCGCGTCTGGCCTTGCCCACGCACGGCATATTTAAAACTGGTCAATTGTTCCAAGCCGACCGGCCCACGCGCATGAAAGCGCCCCGTTGCAATGCCTATTTCAGCCCCCATGCCAAATTCGCCGCCATCGGCAAATTGCGTGGAGGCATTATGCATGACAATGGCGCTGTCGACGCGGTTCAAGAAATCTTCCGCCGCTTGCCCGTCATCGGTAATAATGGCTTCGGTATGGCCTGAGCCATATTGCGCAATATGATCGACCGCCGCATCCATGCCGCTCACCGTTTTCACCGCAATCACCGCATCGAGATATTCTTCATACCAATCATCTTCGCTGGCCGCGCTGACGCGGCTATCGGCTTTTTGGGCCGCTTCATCGCCGCGCACAGCGCAATCGGCATCCATCAGCGCCGTGATGAGCGGCGCCAAATGGGTGTCGGCGCAGGCTTTATCGACCAAGAGGGTTTCGGCCGCGCCGCAAATGCCGGTGCGGCGCATTTTGGCATTGAGCAAGACCTCGCGCGCCATATCGAGCGATGCATTTTCATGCACATAGACATGGCACACGCCATCGAGATGCGCGAAGACCGGCACGCGCGCTTCCTCTTGCACGCGTCCGACCAGACCTTTGCCGCCGCGCGGCACAATCACGTCAATATTGCCGTCCAATCCGGCCAGCATCATGCCGACCGCGGCGCGGTCGGGCGTATCGACAATTTGCACGCAATTTTCATCAAGACCGGCTGTTTTCAAAGCGCGGGCAAAACAGCCATGAATGAGGCGTGCCGAATTTTGAATTTCCGACGAGCCGCGCAAAATCACTGCATTGCCCGCTTTCAAACACAGCGCCGCCGCATCGGCCGTGACATTGGGGCGGCTTTCATAAATCACGCCAATGACGCCCAAAGGCACGCGCACGCGGGTAATATCCAGCCCGCTATCGACCTGCCAGTGGGCCATGCTTTGTCCGACCGGATCGTCAAGCCGAATAATCGCTTCCAATGCTTGCGCAATGCCCTCAAGGCGCGCTTCGTCCAGCATGATGCGGTCAAGCCGTGCCTTGCCGACATTTTGCGCCTCGGCCAAAGTCATATCTTCGCCATTGGCGGCGAGAATATTGGCCGCATCGGCGCGCAATTCATTGGCCGCTTCCTGCAGAGCGGTGTTTTTTTGCGCTGTCGATGCGGTGGTTAATTGCCGTGCGGCGCGGCGCGCTTGAACGCCCAATTGCGCCATCATATCGGCCAATGTCATATCCATTTTTTGCGCTTCACTCATTGCTTTCGCCCTTTTTCGATAGCTCGCTTTTGCCGTGCAGCACCATATCATCGCGATGCACCATTTCGGCGCGTCCGCGATAGCCCAGCTCATTTTCCATAGCATCGCTGCTCAAACCAATCATACGCTGTGCTTCCGTGCTTGCATAGGCGCTCAAGCCGCGGCCAATCTCTTTCCCGTCAGCTGCCATCAGCGCCACGCAATCGCCGCGCTCAAAATGTCCGGCAACCGAGGTCAGCCCGACCGGCAAAAGCGATTTGCCGGCATAAAGGGCGCTTATCGCGCCGGCATCGAGATGCAGCGAACCGCTCGGCTGCAGCCCGCCAGCAATCCATGCCGCGCGGGCGCTATGGGGATTGTCATGTGCCTCAAATAAGGTGGCGCGCGCACCCTCGGCCAAAACGCTCAAAGGTGTCATGGCGCGGCCGCTGGCCAACACCATATGGCAACCGGCGCGTTGGGCAATTTGCGCGGCCTGCAATTTCGTCACCATGCCGCCCGAACCGTGGCTTGAGCCGGTGCCGCCGGCCATGGCTTCAATCTTGGCATCAATATGCGGCACTTTATCGATGAAATTGGCGTTTTCATTTTGCGTCGGATCGGCATCATATAGCCCGTCAATATCCGACAGCAAAACCAGACAATCGGCCGACACCATGGCGGCAACGCGCGCCGCCAGCCGGTCATTATCGCCATAGCGCAATTCCTGTGTCGCCACTGTGTCATTTTCATTAATCACCGGCACGGCGCCATGCGCCATTAAGGTGGTCAGGGTTTGCCGCGCATTTAAATAGCGCCGCCTTTGTTCGGTATCTTCAGCCGTCAGCAAAATTTGTGCCGCCGCCAAACCCTGTTCGGCCAGCGCCGCTTGCCAGCCTTGCGCCAGCTCAATTTGTCCGGTGGCAGCTGCCGCTTGGCTTTCTTCCAGCGTCAATTGGTTGCGTTTGAGGCCAAGCGCCGCGCAACCCAGCGACACCGCGCCGGAACTGACGACAATCAGCTTTTTGCCGTCCTTGCTGAGCTTGGCCAAATCTTGTGCCATGGCGGCCAGCCAATCGCGATTGAGCGTATCATTTTGCAAAAGCAGCGAAGAGCCGATTTTAACGACCAGCCGTGCCGCTTGATTTATCGTTTCTATGGGCGTGCTCATATCAGCCCTCCCGGAGCGGGTGCCAGCCCGCTTCATGGTCAAAAGCGGCGCCATTATCGTCGCGCGCGCCGTCAATATGGGCGACCAAACGGTCGAATAAATATTGTAACCCATCGCCGCTGACGGCCGATATGGTGCTTATTTCGGCATCGGTCGCTTGTGCCAGCGCCGCCGTCACTTCGGCCAATCTATCGGGTAAAAGCGCATCCGCTTTGGTCAGCGCAATCAGCTCGGTTTTTTGCGCCAGCCCGTCATCATAAGCTGCCAGTTCGCTGCGTATTGTCTGATAAGCATGGACGACATCATCTTGCGTCGCATCAATGAGATGCAAGAGCGCCGTGCAGCGCTCGACATGGCCGAGAAAGCGATGGCCGAGACCGGCGCCTTCAGCCGCGCCTGCAATCAGGCCCGGAATATCGGCCATGACAAATTCACGCCCGGCTTGGCGCCCGCCCTTGCGGTCGGGCGGGCCGACCACGCCGAGATTGGGGTGCAAAGTGGTAAACGGATAATCGGCAATTTTCGGCTTGGCGCGGCTCATCGCTGCCAGCAAGGTCGATTTGCCGGCATTGGGCAGGCCGATAAGGCCGATATCGGCGATCAGTTTAAGGCGCAGCCACACCCATGCATCGCGGCCTTCTTGGCCGGGATTGGCATGGCGCGGCGCTTGATTGACCGGCCCTTTAAAGCGCGCATTGCCGAAACCGCCATTGCCGCCTTTGGCGAGGGTGACGCGCTGGCCGATATCGGTCATATCGGCCAAAAGGGTTTCATTATCTTCAGCAAAAATTTGTGTGCCGACCGGAACGGCGAGAATTTTGTCATCGCCATCGCCGCCTGAGCGATTGCGCCCCATGCCGTGAATGCCGGTGCCGGCCTTAAAGTGCTGGCGATAGCGATAGTCAATCAGCGTGTTCAGCCCGTCGACGCATTCGGCAATCACGTCGCCACCGCGCCCGCCATCGCCACCGTCCGGACCGCCAAATTCGACATATTTCTCGCGCCGAAACGAGACGCAGCCGGCACCGCCATCGCCGGAGCGAATATAGACTTTTGCCTGGTCGAGAAATTTCATTCGGTTAATCCTTACGCTGTCAAATTAACGGCATTTGCCCGAAAAGCGAAAGCCACAAAAAAAGAGAGATGACGTTTCGGTCATCTCTCTTATTTTGCGATGACCGCCGGTTCGGGCTGTCACCATTATTTGATGGCCCGCTATTCTGCTGCTTCGGCCAATGGCGCTACAGAGACGACGGTGCGACCGCCGCGGCTTTGTGAAAATTGCACATTGCCTTCGACGACAGCGAAAATCGTGTGATCTTTGCCAATGCCGACATTGTCGCCCGGGTGCCATTTGGTGCCGCGCTGGCGAATAATGATATTGCCGGGAATGACGTGCTCGCCGCCGAATTTTTTGACGCCAAGACGGCGACCGGCACTATCGCGACCATTGCGGGATGAACCGCCTGCTTTTTTATGAGCCATTTATCTTACTCCTCTGCCGCATCTTCAGATGCTTCGGCTTTCGGCGCCGCTTTTTTGGCAGCGGCCTTGGCCGAAATAGCGGTGATTTTCAGCACGGTTTCGTGCTGGCGATGACCTTTATTGCGGTGGTAGTTCTTGCGACGCTTAAACTTGATGACGCTGATTTTATCGGCGCGGCCCTGTTCCAGCACTTCGGCTGTCACGCTGGCTCCTTTGAGCACAGGTTCACCGATTTTCGGCTCTTTACCGGCTTCGCCCAGCATCAGAACTTCGTCAAATTTCACCTTATCGCCGGCTTTGCCGTCGAGTTTTTCAATGGCGATAATATCGTCTTTGGCTACACGATATTGCTTGCCGCCGGTGCGAATAACTGCGTACATCGGTTTGTCCACCTTCGTATCCAACAAAATCATGCCGATGGGCGAAAACGCTGAAATCGGCAATTGAGCGGCGAATATACTGAGCCAGCGGGGCAAGTCAAGCGCTAACTCAATGACACGAGGGTGAAGAAAAAGGGCGGCGGGCGGCTATTAATACAAATCAAAATGTAAATACATATAAATACCATTGAAAAAATGTTATTTATGCGATAGAGAAAGGCAGTTTTTGACTTATTGACGGGAAAAGACAAAAAAATGGCGGTTCTTACCCATTTACAGCAATTGGAAGCGGAAAGTATTGAGATTATGCGCGAAGTGGTCGCGCAGGTTGACAATCCGGTTATGCTTTATTCCATCGGTAAAGACAGCGCGGCCATGCTGCATGTGGCCAGAAAAGCGTTTTTCCCTGCACCGCCGCCATTTCCGCTCTTGCATGTCGATACGACATGGAAATTTCAAGATATGTATAAATTGCGCCAAAAAGCGGCCGATGAGGCAGGCATGGAGCTGCTTGTGCATCAAAATCCGCAGGCGCAAGCGCAAGACATTAACCCGTTTGACCATGGTGCGCTGCACACCGATATGTGGAAGACCGAAGGGTTGAAACAAGCGCTTGATAAATATCAATTTGATGCGGCGTTTGGCGGCGCGCGGCGCGATGAAGAAAAATCGCGCGCCAAGGAGCGGATTTTTTCCTTTCGCAGCGAAAACCATCAATGGGATCCGAAAAATCAGCGTCCTGAATTATGGTCCTTTTATAATGCGCGCAAAAAACCCGGCGAAAGCATGCGCGTCTTCCCCATGTCGAACTGGACCGAATTGGATATTTGGCAATATATCCGGCTTGAGAAGATTGAGATTGTGCCGCTTTATTTCGCCGCCGCGCGCCCGACGGTCGAGCGCGACGGGTTGATATTAATGGTCGATGATGAGCGCTTTCCATTAAATCAGGGCGAAACGCCGGTCATGCGCTCGGTGCGCTTTCGCACATTGGGCTGTTATCCGCTGACCGGCGCGGTCGAAAGCCAAGCAACGACACTTGATGAGGTCATTCAAGAAATGCTTTTGACCACCACCTCAGAACGCCAGGGTCGTGCCATTGACCAAGAGGCCGGCGCGTCCATGGAAGTGAAAAAACAGCAGGGGTATTTTTAATGTCCGCTTCTGACACCGGCTATCGCGCTGAAGCTTTAATCGGCCAAGATATTGCTGCTTATTTAAAAGCGCATGAAGAAAAAACCATGCTGCGCTTCATCACATGCGGCTCGGTTGATGACGGCAAATCGACGCTTATCGGGCGGCTTTTATATGACAGTAAAATGATTTTTGACGACCAGCTGAGCGCGCTGGAAGCGGCCTCGAAAAAATCCGGCACGCAAGGCGATGCGATTGATTTTGCCCTTTTGGTCGACGGGCTGGCGGCCGAGCGCGAGCAGGGCATTACCATTGATGTCGCCTATCGTTTTTTCGCCACTGAAAAGCGCAAATTCATCGTCGCCGATACGCCGGGCCATGAGCAATATACCCGCAATATGGTGACCGGTGCGTCAACCGCCGATTTGGCAGTGCTGCTGGTCGATGCGCGCCAGGGCGTGCTGACGCAAACGCGCCGCCATGCTTATTTGGTGCATTTATTGGGCATTAAACATATTGTTTTGGCGGTCAATAAAATGGATTTGGTCGATTTCAGCGAGACCTGCTTCCAAGACATTGTCGATGATTTCAATAGCTTTGCCGCCGATCTCAATATGGCGCCGCCTTTGGCCATTCCCATATCGGGGCTGGCCGGTGACAATATTACCGGCCGCAGCGACAACACGGCTTGGTATAAAGGGCCATCGCTTTTGGCGCATCTTGAAAATGTCGAACTGGCCGATAATGCGGCGCAAAAACAAAGCTTCGCCATGCCGGTGCAATGGGTCAATCGGCCTAATCTCGATTTTCGCGGGTTTAGCGGCCGCGTGGCGGGCGGCACGGTTAAGCTCGGCGATAAGATACGCATTGTGCCCTCGGGCAAGACCAGCACGGTAAAAGAGATTGTCACCATGGCGGCCAATGGTAGCCGCGCCGATTTGTCCGAAGCATTGGCCGGTCAATCGGTCACGCTGACGCTCAATGATGAAATTGACTGTTCGCGCGGCGATGTCATTGCCGCAGGCGATAATCCGCCTTTGGCGGCAGACCGCTTTGAAGCCAGTCTGGTTTGGATGGATGAAGCGGAAATGCTGCCCGGCCGCGCCTATGAATTGCGGCTTGGCACACAGGCCGTCTCGGCCCGTGTGCAAGCGCCGAAATATGCCGTCAATGTCAATAATATGGAACATTTGGCGGCCAAAACATTGGGCTTGAATGAAATTGGTGTGGTCGAATTGGCAACCGACCGACCGGTGGTGTTTGCGCCCTTTGCCGACAGCCAAAAGCTCGGCAGTTTTGTGCTGATTGATAAAATATCCAATGCCACAGTGGCTGCTGGCATGCTGCATTTTTCCTTGCGCCGCGCCCATAATATTCATTGGCAAGCGGTCGATATTGACCGCGCCGCCCATGCCGCATTGAAAGGCCAGAGGCCGAAAATTCTCTGGTTTACCGGCCTGTCCGGTTCGGGCAAATCGACCATTGCCAATGCGGTGGAAAAAAAACTACACGCCAATGGCAAACATACGTTTTTGCTCGATGGCGATAATGTGCGCCACGGCCTGAATAAGGATTTGGGCTTTACCGATGCTGACCGTATTGAAAATATTCGCCGCATTGGCGAGGTCGCCAAGCTGATGAGCGATGCCGGCTTGATTGTGCTGACCGCCTTTATTTCGCCGTTTCGTGCCGAGCGCGATATGGCGCGCGCCATGGTGGCTGACGGCGATTTTGTCGAAATTCATGTCGATACGCCGCTTGATGTGGCCGAGCAGCGCGATGTCAAAGGTTTGTATAAAAAAGCCCGTGCCGGTGAGCTGAAAAACTTCACCGGCATAGACAGCCCTTATGAGCCGCCTGAAGCGCCTGAAATTACCGTCAATACGACCGAGCTGAGCGCCGAAGAAGCGGCTGGTTTAATCATTGATTATCTTGATAAAAATTAGCTTCTAGCCATCAGGCTCAAAAATCACTCGCCCGACAATCTCGCGCTTGGCCATCATATCGAAACCGTCGCGCCATTGGGATAAGGGCAAGCGCGCATGCACCTGCGGGGTTATTTTACCTTCCGCCGCTAAATGCCATATAGCTTCTTGGTTTTCAGCCCCTTTTTCAGGATTGCGCCGCCCATATTCGCCGGCGCGCACACCTACCACGGAAAAGCCCTTAATCAGCGGCATGTTAACGCCAATATTCGGAATCCGCCCATCGGCAAAACCGATAATCAAAAGGCGGCCATCCCAGCCAATGCAGCGCACGCTTTCATCAAACACATCGCCGCCGACCGGATCGTAAATCACATCAGCCCCGGCGCCGGTCAGTTCTTTCACTTTTTCGCGAAAGCCGTCATTAATGTTTATCACCGCTTCGGGGGCGAATTTCTCTTCAATGAGCGCCAGTTTTTCGTCAGAAGAAGCGGTGGCGATGATTTTGGCTCCCAAATATTTGCCCAAGTCAACCGCCGCCAAGCCGACCCCACCGGCTGCGCCATGCACCAAAAGCCATTCATCTTTTTGTAAAAGCCCGCGCCGCACCAGCCCGACATAGGCGGTGAGATAGGCCGAGCCGGTGGCTGCAGCAGTGGCAAAATCGAGATTGTCCGGTATTTTGCGCAAGCGCTCGGCGGGCATTACCATATAATCGGCAAATGTGCCGAGCCCGCCGCACACCACTTTATCGCCGACGGCCCAGCTCTCAACATCGGCGCCCAATGCGGCGATTTCCCCGGCGCCCTCCATGCCCGGCGAAAACGGCACGGGCGGTTTTAATTGATAGCCGCCATGGGTCATTAAAAAATCGGGAAAGCCGAGCGTGGCGGCGCGGATTTTGACCAACACCTCGCCCGCTTGCGGTTTGGGTGTCGCCAATTCTTCCAGCGCCACGCCCGCCAAATCGGGCAGCAATTCATTGACCCGTAATGCTTTCATATGTAAGCGCCCTTATTTCTGTCGCTCGCGCTGTGCTTGCAGCGCCTCATAAAAGCTGCGCGTATCGTTTTTTTGCCAATCCTCTGACGGGCTGGTTTGGGCGTCAAATGCGGCGATGATTTCATCATTGCGCTCTTCGGCCAAATGGCGCGATGCATAATGGGGAAAAATATAAAATGAGCCGTTCTTGATTTCAGCCAGAGTATGCGCGCCGACCGTCTCCACTTCATAGGGCATATGATCGCCCTCTTGCGGATAATGCGGGCGCGCCGGTTTTGGCCCGCCAAATTTGTCTTGTCGCTTGGTGCCTGAATTGCCGATATCGGTGCGCGTCCAGCCCGGGCACAAAAGTGAGATGGCGATATGTTCCGGCAATTCCATGCGCAACATGCCCGTATAGCCGAGCACGGCAGCTTTTGAGGCATTATAGCCCGACATTAGAGGCATGGGCCAGCCGATGGAATTTTCGGAAGCCGTATTGCAAATATGCGCCTCGCTGCCTTGCGCTTTAAAGCGGCGTAGAAACTCCATGCACATATTCCAATTGCCGAAAAAATTAACCTCAAAGACCCAGCGCAAATCATCATCTTCGGTCTTATCACCGGGCTTGAGACCGGCACCGACACCGGCGTTATTGAACAAAATATCAACATGGCCGAAATGCGCCCAGGCCTTATCGGCCAAAGCGGTGATTTGGTCTTTATCGGTGACATCACACGCCATGCCGACCACCTCCACGCCATGGCCTAAAGCGCTGATGGCAGAAGCGGCCGCGCCACACGCCGCTTGGTCAATATCGGCAATCACCACATGGCATTTTTCGGCCGCCAAACATTTGCCGATATCAAGGCCAATACCATTGGCCCCGCCGCTAATGACCGCAACTTTATCCGTGAAATTTTTCATGACTGCCCCTCCACAAAGAGCTGCAAGGCTAGCGCGCCAGCCGGAGACGCACAAGGGGCGGGTTCGGTGTTGACTGGCGGAGAGAGAGGGATTCGAACCCTCGGTACGCTTGCGCGCACAACGGTTTTCGAGACCGCCCCGTTCAACCACTCCGGCACCTCTCCATCTGGCCAAGCCAGGAGTTTTGTATAAAGCCTTGCGCGCTTTGCGCAACAAAAACCGATTATCTCACTTGCGCGGCACTCGCCGTCCATGCGACGCTTTTTTGAGATGTGACGGGGGACAGGCATATGAGCTATTATTTTCTTATGGCCGCAGGGGCGGTTTGTATCGCCAGCGTATATGTGCACGGCGTTTGGGGCCGCCGACTCTATACCGGCTTTATCAGCGACAGTAATTTGCCGGTGCGTGAAAAAGCGGTCAGCTTGGTGTCATGGGATGTGTTTACCGTCATGCTGGCGGTCAGCGGCGCGGCGCTGTTCTATGTTGCCTATCATCCGTCAATGCTGGCTATGGTTTACCCCATTATGGCGATGCATTTGGGCGGCGCCGGTGTTTTTCTTTTCTTAATCCTTAGCGGGCATAAAGCACTTATTCGTTTGCCGGGTGCGTTTTTGATGGGCGGCACCGGTGTGCTGATTTTGCTGGCCCTGTAATGCCGCAATAATGTCGCGGGGGCAAAAGCGCTTGTTACTTGCCCGCTGCGCTTTCCCGCCTATAATCTTGACGTAAGCGTCACTTTTTGGGAATTAATCATGCAATCGCTGTCAGATATGATTCAACCGGAAGATAATAGCTATCGGCCGCCACATATTAAATATCAAACGCCGCAAGGCTTTGATTTAATGGATATTATGGCCTTTGCCGAGCATGGTCAGCCATATGACTATTTCCACACATTGCGCGAACACGCCCCGGTGGCTTGGTGGCAGCCGCCTGAAGAGACCGATGTTGCCGGTTTTTGGTCGCTGACACGTTATGAAGACGTCAAAAAATGCGATCTTGATGCCAAGACGTTTTCTTCCGGCAAAGGCGGCATTTTGATGGGCTATAGTGAGCGTCAGCAAGGCCCGAAAAGGCTGAGCGGGGCGGCCTTGAACTCGATGATTAATATGGATCAGCCCTTTCATATTCCGCTGCGCATGGCGCATCGCCCGTTTTTTACGCCCGATTATATTGCTCATTTGCAAACCCGTGTTGAGGGTGAGGTTGATCGCCTGCTCGATAATATGGAAGCGATTGCCAAAAATAATGACGGCAAGGTCGATATGGTGAGTAATTTTTCCGAATGGTTGCCCATGTATACTTTGTGCGAAATGCTCGGCATTGATGAAAAAGACCGGCATAAAATCGTCCGTTGGATGCATTATTTGGAAAACGCGCAATATATTATCGGCAATCCCGATGCCAAGGTGAGCCCGTGGTTCATTATGAAATTCCTCTGGAATATCCGGCAAATGTTCAATTACGGGCAAAAGGTTTTGCAAGACCGCCGCAAAAATCCGCGCGATGATTTGCTGACGGTGATTGCCACCACTGAGGTCGATGGCGAGCCGATGGACCAGTCTTATCTCGACGGTTCATGGTTGCTGATTATTTTCGCCGGCAATGACACGACGCGCAATTCACTATCGGGCACCATGCGGCTCTTGACGCAATTTAAAGACCAAAAGCAAATGCTGTTGGATGACCCCAATTTGGTGCCGGCCATGGTGCCCGAAGCGCTGCGCTTGGTTTCGCCGGTCATGTATATGCGCCGCACCGCTTTGGCCGAGGCCGAGTTTTCAGGCCAACAGATTATGCCGGGTGAGAAAGTCATCATGTATTATGGCGCCGCCAATCGTGACCCGGAGGTTTTTCAAAATCCCGATAAAATGGATATGCACCGCAATAATGTGCAAGACCATTTGGCCTTCGGCACCGGCCCGCATGTGTGTCTCGGCCAACGCATTGCCAATATGCAGTTGGAAACCGCTTATAAGCGTATTCTTGACCGCTTCCCGAATATTGAATGGACCGGCAAGCAGCGCCATGCGCCGAATAATTTCGTCAATGCTATCTCGCATTTGGAAGTTGATTTGGGCATTCAATAATGCCTGCCATAATGTCAGCAAGGCTCAAAATATGGCTTAAACGCCTCGGCCTTTTGCTGGCTTTGCCGGTGCTGGCCGTCATTTTCGCTATCGGTTATGTGAGCGTCAAAATCGCCACTTATCAGCAGCTTGATGACGCTGCCCATATGGCGTCAAAAGCCGATTATTTGAAATCCATTGCCCGCGCCGCGCCGGACAAGGCCCCTGATTTGGTGGTGATTTTGTTTGATGATTTGGGCTATGGCGATGTCGGTTTTACCGGCAATCAAATAATTGCCACGCCGCATATGGATGGGCTGGCCGCCAAGGGCATGGTGCTTGAAAATTATTATGCGCCGGCACCGGTCTGTTCGCCGTCGCGTGCGGCCATGCTGACCGGGCGCCTGCCGCCGCGTGCCGGTCTCACCCATGTGCCGTTTCCCTCGGGCACCACATTTGACCGCCTCAATCGGTTTTTCGGTAATCCGGTGCGCCTGCCGCGCGAAGAAATTGTGCTGGCCGATATTTTGCAGGCCGTCGGCTATGAAACGGCCATGGTCGGTAAATGGCATATGGGCGACCATGCCGGTTCCCTGCCGACGCAGTTTGGCTTTCAGCGCTTTTTCGGCACTTATTATTCCAATGATATGAACCCGTTCACGCTGGTCAGCGGCACGGCAGATAAAGGCGAAGCAATCAGCCATGCCGCGCCGTTTGACCAGACACAACTCAATCGGCTTTATGCCGAATCGGCGGAAAGATTTATTGCCGAAGCGGCGACCGATAAGCCGCTATTTCTCTATTTCGCCCATAATTTCCCGCATGTGCCGCTCTATGCCGCGCCATCGGAGAAAGGGCGTTCCGATGCCGGTCTTTATGGCGATGTCGTGCAAGGTCTCGATGATACGGTCGGGCGTATTATAGCGGCGCTCAAACAGCGCGGGCGCTTTGACAATACGCTTATTCTCATCACCAGCGATAATGGCCCATGGTGGGAAGGGCGCGGCGTCGGGCGCGGCCGCAAAGGGGTCAGTTTTGAAGGCGGCATTCGCGTGCCTTTCATTGCCCATTGGCCGCAACAGATAAAGCCGGCGCGTTCTGCGGCGCTGGCCATGGGCACGGATTTACTGCCGACCATGCTCGATGAATTAAATGTGCCGCCGCCGCCCGACCGCGTTCTGGACGGCAAATCCATCGCGGCCAGTCTGCGCGGCGGGGCAAGTCCGCATGAGGTGCTGTATCATTACGCTGCCGGCACGCTGATGGCAGTGCGCAGCGCCACGCATAAATATCGCGACCGCAAAGCGGTCGCTTATCCGACCGATCCGGTGCGCTTGCCGATTTGGCAGGCGCATGGCCCTTGGCTGTTTGATATGCGCGCCGACCCTCAAGAAGCTTATGATATTTCCATGCAACAAACCGATATGGCGGCGCGCCTGAAAGCGCAGCTAGATGCCAAAAACGCCGAAATGAAAGCCAATCCGCGCGGTTGGAAATAGCTGAATCGCGGCCAAGGCGTCCGGCGGGCAGGTAATCTTTTGGCGTAAAATGACAATTAAAAGATTGAAAATTACCCAAATATACCATGCCGGGTAATAATTCTGCTAAATTTTGACAGCGCTGGACATTTCGGCCTTTAAGGCGCATTATCTCGTTTATCACAGCCGTCAACCCTTTGGAGAGGAAGCTATGGCGCAAGAGAAAAAATCGGCAAAAAAATCGGCGCAGCTATCGGACGATAAGCTGGTCGCCATGTGGCGCGATATGGCGCGCATTCGTCGCTTTGAAGAGCGCTGCGGCCAGGTTTATGCAATGGGCCAAATTGGCGGTTTTTGTCATCTCTATATCGGGCAAGAAGCCGTCGTTGTCGGTCTGCAAGCGGTGGCGCGAGAGGGCGACCAAGTGATTACCGGCTATCGCGACCACGCTCATATGCTGGCCTGCGGTATGGAACCCGGGCGCGTTATGGCCGAGCTGACCGGCCGCATGGATGGCTATTCCAAAGGCAAGGGCGGCTCCATGCATATGTTCTCGGTCGAGAAAAACTTTTATGGCGGGCATGGCATTGTCGGCGCGCAAGTGCCGCTCGGCACCGGCCTCGCTTTTGCCAATCAATATCGCGGCAATGACAATATTTCCTTCATCTATTTCGGCGATGGCGCGGCCAATCAAGGCCAAGTCTATGAGAGCTTCAATATGGCCAAGCTGTGGAACCTGCCTTGCCTTTATGTCATTGAAAACAATCGCTATGCCATGGGCACATCGATTGAGCGCGCCTCCTCGCAAACCGATTTATCGCAGCGCGGGGCCAGTTTCGGCATTCCCGGCACGCAAGTCGACGGCATGGATGTTGAAGCGGTTTACGCGGCGGCACAAAACGCCGTGGCTCATATTCGCACCGGCAAAGG
>RFZE01000061.1 GCA_009920875.1 Alphaproteobacteria bacterium
ATCGCCGTTTGCACATCGGGCAATAGCGCACGCGCATCGGGCAAAGTCATGGCCGGATAAAGCCCCGCCTTACCCGCCGCACCATTGAGCGCGACCAAACGTTGCGCATTTTTGTGCATATCAATCAGTGCGAAAGGTTCGGCGACGTCATAATCGGCGCGGCTGGTCTCGGCCGCCCAATGCGGAAACCATAAAGCGATAATGCGGCGGCCTGTCAGCAGAGGCTCTTGTGGCTTGGGGGGAAGCGGCGCAGACATGGAAACTGCCTAAACAGCACGCCGCATAAGCGGCATAATATGGGGGTTTTGTTGCTGAGCTTGCGCATCTATATGGTGCGAATAGACCGCCCATCCGCCGGTCGGCGGCGGCGTGTCATAAGCCAATCGTAATTTTTCCAGCGTCACGTGCCAGCCATTATGCGGCAAAGATGCAATGCGCCAGCGCGTCGTCGCGGCTGAGGCACCGGTGCTGCCAAGCGCCAATATAAGCGGGCGTTCCGCATTGCGCGCGGCCAATGATAAGCGGCGGCTATGGGTAAAGTCAGGGGCGCTGTCTGAGCTGGCCAACAAGCTGCACGCAACCGACGCACAGCTTAACGCTTGCTCACCCGCCCATAATAAATCCGGCAAGGTAACGCCATCGAGATAAACCAGCCTTTGTGGTGACAGACCATGCGCCACCAAAGCCGGGCCATAGGGCTGACCGCCATCGCGACAAGCGGCATGGGTTTGGCCGTAAAGCAGTACATCATCTTCTGCCGCATGGTGCAGAAAGCGCGCCGCCAAACGATGCGCAAAGCCCAAAGCCGCCGCCATATCCGCAGATGTCTCAGCCGCTACTTCATGCAGCCCGCCGCATGGCAAACCGCCACCGGCATGCGCGCTCAGATAAGCATCAATATCGGCAAACCCCGTTGTGATAGAGGCACCTGCTTGCAGCACTGGCTCATGGCGCGCCACAAGCGTTTGCAATCGGTTCAGCTTGTGCTGCCGATTGGCCTTTTTCACCTGACTGTTTAATGCGCGCTGCATGCTTATTCCATTATTTGTTCTTGTTTTGTTCTAAAACGGGGATAAGCAGGAGTCAATGGTGCAACGCCCAAATATGACAATTATCTGATTTCAGCCGCGCCCCAATAAGTGTAACCGGCAATTTTTGGCGTGGACGGCACATACATTTCATCGAGATCGGTAATGTTGAAACCACCCTCTTCAATCAGTGTCGGAATTTTTCGATTGATATTGCAGCCGCCGAATAATTTGCCCCACACACCGTTCAAACGGTTCTGCCATTTTTCCACCGCCGCATCGGGCGCACTTCCATGCTCGGAAAACAGCAATTTGCCACCCGGTTTCAGCACGCGGCGCATATTTTGCATGGCTTTCAGCGTGTCGGGAATGGTGCATAGCGTGTAAGTCAGCAGCACCGTATCGACGCTATTATCATCGAGCGGAATTTCCTCGCCCGGCAAATCGATAAATTCAACGTCAAACGGCACTTTATCGGCCAGCGGCTTGGCGCGTTTCACCATATCGGGTGCGGGTTCCAGCCCGAACACCATATCCACCTTACCGGGGTCGTAATAGCCGAGATTATGACCTGTCCCCATGCCAATCTCGAGCACGCGCCCTTCGCAATGCGGCACGACTTTCTCGCGCTGTTTCAAAATCGGCTTGGTGCCGCACGCCGCTCCGATAAGACGCGGCAGAACATGTTTTTCGTATAAGCCCATGACGCTCTCCCTCACTATCGAGAAAGCGTGGCACAGATTGATATGGATTTGAAGCGGGTTTTAACCTCAGCTTTAACCGCTGACCAGCGCCGTGTAATCATCCATCAGGTTTTTGGAAATATCTGACGGGATGAATTTATATGGCCCGATTTCCGAGACCGGCGTCACTTCAGCCGCCGTGCCGGTGATGAAACATTCTGAAAAATCTGCAAGCTCATCGGGCATAATGGCGCGCTCGACAATTTCATGACCGCGCGCACGGGCCAGCTCAATCACCGTGCGCCGTGTGATGCCATCGAGAAAACAATCGGGTGTCGGCGTATGGATAACACCGTCTTGCACGAAAAACATATTGGCACCGGTCGCTTCCGCCACTTGGCCGCGATAATCGAGCATCATCGCATCGGCATAGCCTTTGCTCTCAGCTTCGTGCTTGGACAGGGTGCAAATCATGTAAAGACCGGCCGCTTTGGCATGGCACGGCGCGGTTTCCGGCGAGGGACGGCGATATTTCGCCATATCGAGGCGAATGCCCTTCAAGCGCTCTTCAGGGTCGAAATAAGACGGCCATTCCCAAGCGGCAATGGCGACATTAATGCGGTTTTGCTGCGCCGACACGCCCATCATTTCGCTGCCGCGCCAAGCGACGGGGCGAATATAGCCATCGGTCAAACCATTGGCTTCCAGCGTTTTGATGCAGGCATCGTCAATTTCTTCGACGCTGTAAGGCAGTTCGAAACCAAGCTCATTGGCCGAGTAAAACAGACGCTCCGTATGCTCGCGCAATTTGAAAATCGTGCCATTATAAGCGCGCTCGCCTTCAAACACGCAGGAGCCGTAATGCAAGCCATGCGTCAGCACATGCACCTTGGTATCAGCCCAAGGTGACATCTCGCCATTCATCCAAATGAATCCGTCGCGCTGGTCGAATGCAATGCTCACAAAATATCTCCCCGAGACGCCATATTGACGCCGTATATTTCGTGCTAGGATTATCAGTGAAGATAATTTATGTCAATAACACTGACCCTTTTGAGGCAGTTTGTGGCATTGGATATATGATGAGCAAAGTGAAAAACACGAATAATAGCGATTTCAACGATGCGATTGAGTTGATGTTCTTTGCCTATCGCGACTTTATTGCCGACCCCGATGTCATTTTGGAGGCGCATGGTTTTGGCCGCGCCCATCACCGCGTCTTGCATTTCGTGGCCGGCAATCCGGGCATTTCCATTGCCGATTTGCTGGATATTTTGCGCGTCACCAAGCAAAGTCTGGCGCGCGTGCTGCGTGACTTGATTGACGGCGATTATATTGAGCAGCGCATCGGTGCCAATGACCGCCGCAAACGGCTGCTGCATTTGACGGGCAAGGGGCTGGCCTTGCACGCCAAACTGCTCGCGCCACAAGAAAAACGCTTTGATGAGGTTTTGACGGCCATCGGCCCACAAGCTTTTGAACAATGGAAAAAGACAATGCGACTTGTCATCAATCGCGAAGACCGTGAAAATGTTGACGAGTTGATTATTCGGTCGCGACAGGCGCGCTCCGAAGACGGAAAGTAAAGGCGCATGAGCCAGCTGGACGAAACCACACCGCATATTTTAATCGTCGATGACGATACGCGCATCCGTGAATTACTGCAAAAATATCTCTCGGATAATGGCTATCGCACATCGACGGCGGGTGATGCGGTCGAAGCGCAAAGCAAAATGGAAGGGCTGGAATATGATTTGCTGGTGCTCGACATTATGATGCCTGGCCTGACCGGCCTCGAATTTACCGAAAAACTGCGTGCCGCGGAAAATCCGGTGCCGATTTTGCTGCTCACCGCTTTGGCTGAAACCGAGCAGCGCATTGAAGGCCTTTCCATCGGCGCAGATGATTATTTGCCCAAGCCTTTTGACCCGAAAGAATTGCTGCTGCGCGTGCAGAGCATTTTGCGGCGCAGCGTGTCTGATGAAGCGGCCATTGCGCCGCCGGAAGAAGTGCATTTTGGCGCGCATGTGTTCCGTTTTGAGCGCGGTGAACTGACCCGCGATGGCGCGCGCATTACCCTGACGACACGCGAAATTGAGGTGCTGCGTTGTTTGACGCAAGCACCGGGCCGCATTGTCAGCCGCACCGAACTGGCCGATGGCGAAGATATTTCAGAGCGCGCCATTGATGTGCAAATCAACCGCTTGCGCCGCAAAATAGAGAGCGATCCGCGCGACCCGATTTACCTGCAAACCGTGCGCGGCGCGGGATATGTTTTGAGGACCGATTAGCCATGTGGTTCTCGCCCGCCGCTTTTTTGAAAACCTATATGCCGACGGGCCTGTTTCCGCGCTCGCTGCTGATTATCGTCATGCCGGTGGTGGTAACGCAAATCGTTGTCGCCTTTGTGTTTATGGAACGCCATTGGTCAACCGTGACGCAGAGACTGTCGCGTGCCGTGGTGTCCGATATTTCCATGTTGGTCGATTTGCGCATGCGCGAACAAGGCGGCGATGGCGAGTTGCTGAGCCAAATGGCCGGTGATGCGTTTTCCATGTCGGTCGCTTTTTTACCCGGCGAGAGCCTGCCGCCTTCAGGCGAAACACCGATTGTCGCGCTCCTGCATCAATCTTTATCGCGCGAATTAAGCCAGCAAGTGGCGCGCCCCTTCTGGATAGATACGCAAACCTACGACAATTACGTTGATATTCGCGTGCTGCTGCCCGGCGAAGTGATGCGCGTGCTGGCACAAAGAAAGCGCGTTTATGCTACCAACACCCATATCTTCATGATCTGGATGGTTGGCACATCAGTCATTTTGCTGTTGGTGTCAGGCGTATTCTTACGCAACCAAATTCGTCCGATACAACGCCTTGCCGAAGCGGCTGAGGAGTTCGGCAAAGGACGCAATATGCCTAATTTCCGCCCCGCCGGTGCAACAGAAGTGCGCAGTGCTGCTGCCTCATTTATCGAAATGCGTGACCGAATTGAACGCCAAATCGAGCAACGCACCACCATGCTGGCAGGTGTGAGCCATGACTTGCGCACGCCGTTGACGCGACTGAAATTACAATTGGCAATGCTTCCGGAAGGGCCGGAAATTGAGGAATTGAATACTGATATTTCCGAAATGGAAGACATGCTTGATGATTATCTGGCTTTTGCGCGAGGCTATCAGGGCGAAACCGCGACCGCGTCTGAGCTTGTGCCGTTTCTCAAACAAATTCATCATGATGCCGAACGGCGCTGGCCGAAAGTGCAAATTCGACTTACCGACGAGTTAGACCGTTCCGTCTCCATCAAATCAAATGCTTTTCGTCGCTGCTTGAATAATTTGATCAATAATGCGTGCAGCCATGCCGGCATGGTGCATCTTGGTGCGAAAATTAACGAAACCGAAGACACGGTGACAATTTTTGTCGATGATAATGGCGTCGGCATTCCCGAAAATAGACTGGAAGAAGTGTTTCGCCCGTTTTATCGGCTTGATGATGCGCGCAATGCGCAAACCGGTGGCACCGGCCTCGGCCTGGCCATTGCGCGCGATGTGGCACGCGGCCATGGCGGCGATATCGTCTTATCAAAAAGTGCTTTGGGCGGATTGCGCGCCGAAATCACCCTGCCCGTTTAATCAGTCTTCACCATCCCCTTCAGGCGGGGTTTCTTCACCTATTTTGGCCAATTCACCGGCTCGTGCGGCGGCCGCTTGCGTGGCACGGCGCATCAAATCAACCAACCCACCCGTATCGCCCATCAGCACGTCCAATGCCGCTTCTGTGGTGCCGCCGGGTGAGGTAACATTAACTCGTAATTGTCGCGGGTCGGCCCCGTCATCGCGCAACATGGCCGCCGATCCAATAACCGTCTGCGCTGCCAATTGCGCCGCCATATCTTGCGGCAAGCCGAGATTGACGGCGGCAGCGGCCAGCGCTTCGACCATATGAAACACATAAGCCGGGCCGGAGCCGGAAATCGCCGTGACCGCATCAATCGATTTTTCATTGTCCAGCCATACGGTTTGACCGACCGCTGCGAGCAGGGCTTGAGCGGTTTCTTTTTGCGCATCTTGTGTGCCCGAAGAGGCATAAAGCGCGGTCATCCCATCGCCCATGGCGGCGGGCGTGTTGGGCATGGTGCGCACAAAAGCCGCTTCACCGCCCAGCAAATCACTCATCGTATTGATGGATACGCCGGCCATAAGCGAAACCACCAAAGTTTCAGGCGCGGCCAATAAAGCAATGGAAGGCAAAACATCGACCGCCAATTGCGGCTTAATGGCGAGAATAATGACACTCGGCGCAGCCTCTTGCAGCGCCCCAGTATCAACGTTCAAATGAACCCCTAAATCAGCCAGCGCCGCATCGGGATTGGGTTCTTGCACATAAAATTGCGTCGCATCAAGCCCGGCATTGAGCCAACCTTGCAACAAAGCCGAGCCCATTTTACCGCAGCCGACAAGCAGCAGCGTCTGCCCTTTGAGCAGGTCGGGGAGATTGCTAGGCATCACCACGGGTTTCAAAAAGGCTGCTTTCCATCGCTTGTTGCGGCGAGTGACCGGCCCAAATCAGAAATTGGAAAGCCGGAAAAAATCGCTCGCAGGTTTCAAGCGCGTGATTGATAAGCTCTTCGCATTGGCCTTCAGACAGACCTTCACCGCTGACAAACATGGTGTTGCGGAACAAAATCGCGCCATCGCCCGACCAAATGTCAAAATGGCCAAGCCAAAGCTGTTCATTAATGAGGGCGAGCAATTCATGCACATCATTACGTTTGCCTTTAGGCGCGCGCGTATCCAACACGCTGGCCAAATGCAGGCCACCCAAATCGGGGCGCCAGCTAATGGCCAGATGATAATCGCAATGCGACCCCGACACGCAAACATTCATATCGTCTTCCGTGCCACGCTCAAACGGCCATTCGCGCGAAGCGGCAAGCCCTTCAATCAGGTCAATCGGGTGTTCAATATGTGCCTGTTGTGCGGCTGAACTCATGAGATATCCCTCTCCTCTGGGTCACCTTTAGGTAACTGTTAGGATTGAGATTGTCTGATTCACTGAGTCGTTAAAAGGGCAAAAGGGGGCGGGTGAAATTAATCCACGAGCAATATAAGGGGCGTTTATTTTTTCTTTTTCAGCGCATCCAATTCAGCGCGCAAGGCAGCATTTTCTTCGCGTGCGGCAAGAGCCATCTCGCGTACCGCTTCAAATTCTTCGCGCGAAACCATGCCGTTCTCGCTCAAAATAGCATCAATACGCGACCGCATGGCTTGCTCGACTTCCTCGCGCACGCCTTGGGCAGCTATGCCAAGTCCTGTAGCCAGACCGGTCAAATCATCCAGTAATTTGTTCTTCTCATCACGCATTTTGCACCTATGCGCACAAATTGGCTGCGCCCGTGCTATATTGCAAGTGATTTTAATGCGACAGAAAGACTGCCGGCCTCATGCCTTTTCCGAATATCGACCCCATTATTTTTGAAATCGGCCCATTTGCCTTGCGCTGGTATGCGCTGGCTTATATGGCCGGACTTATTCTCGGCTGGAAATATATGGTGGCCCTGACCAAGCGACCGGCGCTGTGGCCGCAAGGTGTGCCGGCCAATGAAGACCAAATTGATGATTTGCTGCTTTGGGTCACACTCGGCGTGATTATTGGTGGCCGCTTGGGCTATGTGCTGTTTTACAATGCGCCCTATTATCTCGCCAATCCGGGCGCGGCTCTGGCGGTTTGGCAAGGCGGTATGGCGTTTCACGGCGGCGCGCTCGGCGTTATTTTGGCGGTGATTTATTTTGCCCGTAAGAACAAAATCCCACTTTTATCGCTTGGCGATATGGTCGCCATTACCGTGCCGTTCGGGCTGCTGTGCGGACGGCTGGCCAATTTCATCAATGGCGAATTATGGGGTCGCGTTACTGAGGCGCCATGGGGCGTTATCTTTCCGGGCGCAGGGGCCCTGCCGCGTCATCCCAGCCAATTATATGAAGCTGCGTTGGAAGGGGCGTTTTTACTGCTGCTCTTAAATGTGCTGGCCTGGCGCTTCAAGGCCTTTGCCAAGCCCGGCCTGTTGACCGGCTTATTTCTTATCGGCTATGGCGCGTCGCGTTTCGTAATTGAATATGTGCGCGAACCCGATGCCCATATCGGCTTTATTTTCGATATTGTGACAATGGGGCAAATATTGTCGCTGCCGATGATACTGGCCGGTGCCGGTTTTGTTTATTGGGCCACGACGCGCAAATGACGCCGCTTAAGAAAATTCTCATTGAAGAAATTTCTGCCAATGGGCCGATGAAGCTGGCTGACTATATGAAGCGCGCGCTTGCCGACCCTGAGTATGGCTATTACATGCAACGCCGCCCCTTTGGCGCGAGCGCTGCTGATGGCGGTGATTTCATCACCGCGCCGGAAGTCAGCCAAATGTTCGGAGAATTGATCGGCGCATGGTTGGCCGATTTATGGCACCGCATGGGACAACCGCAAGATTTCTGTTTGATCGAATTGGGGCCGGGGCGCGGCACGCTGATGGGCGATATTTTGCGC
>RFZE01000062.1 GCA_009920875.1 Alphaproteobacteria bacterium
TCACTGTCAATCAATGCGCCATGCAAATCGCGGCCCGAATTATCGACCCCAAAGCGGCGGCATAAGGCATCCAGCGAAGCCGGCGCACCGGGAAATTTTTTCCGCGCCATGGTCAATGTATCAATGATTTTTGCCTCGCGCAGGTCATCGCGCCCCAAAAAAGCCAATTCAGCGTGCAAAAACTTCATATCAAAAGCCGCATTATGAATGATCAAAGCGGCCCCTTTGACAAAAGTGATAAAATCATCGGCAATATCTGCAAAAACTGGCTTATCGGACAAAAATTGCGCGCTCAGCCCGTGCACCGCCTCGGCTTCGCGCGGCATGTCGCGCTCAGGATTGATATAGACATGATAGGTCTTTCCGGTGGGCAGGCGATTGACCAATTCCAAACAGCCAATTTCGACAATCCGGTCCCCATTGGACGGGTCGAGGCCGGTCGTTTCCGTATCGAGAACAATTTCCCGCATTAGCCGCTTTTCTCCCGTTTTTTATCATTTTGCGCGCTTTCAAACCGGGCCAGCCGCGCCGCATAGGCAACACCGGATTTGCCCTTTAAGGCACTTAAGATAGCATGCACCTGGGTGCGCGCGTCTGCGATGGAAATCGAGCTGTCCACAACAAAATCAGCCCTTTGGCGCTTTTCCTCATCCGGCGTTTGCTTCGCCAAAATATCGGCAAAGCGCGCCTCGCTCATCCCGTCACGCGCCAAAACACGTTTTTTCTGCAGGGCAAAGGGCGCCGACACCACGACAACGCAATCGACAAAGCCGTCGCCGCCGGTTTCAAACAAAAGCGGGATATCCAGCACCACCATCGGCGCATTATCGGCCTTGGCCTTGGTCAGAAACGCGAACTGGCTTTGCCCGGCCAGCGGATGCACAATGGCTTCCAATTGCTTCAGCTTATCGGCGTCTTTCAAGACATGCTGTCCCAAAATGGCGCGATCAACCGCCCCGTTGACAATGGCTTGCGGCACCAGCTCGCCAATGGGCGCGACCGCGGCACCGCCTTTTTCATAGAGCGCATGGACCGCCGCATCGGCATCATAGAGCGGCACGCCGGCCTCGATGAATAATTGCCCCGTCGCCGATTTGCCCATGCCGATAGAGCCGGTCAGTCCGATAAGATACATATTGCTCACGCCTCCTGCGCCAAATCGGCGATAAGTTTATCGCGCAGCGCCGCATTAACGGGTGGGCGCTCACCACGCCAAATTTCAAATGACAGCGCCGCTTGCTGCAACAACATGCCGAGGCCGTCGACGCCAATATGCCCGCTGGCGCGCGCCGCACGCAATAGCGGCGTTTCCAGCGGCGCATAGACAATATCGCATATTAATGCCCTTGGACATAAAGCGCCCAACGCCGCCTCGGGCATTTCCAGGGCAGGCTGCCCGACCATGCCGAGGCTTGTCGTATTGACCAATAGGCCGCAGCCCTCTGTCATTCGGGTGCGCGCCGACCAATCATCAATATGCATATTATCGGCCAAGCCCGTCAGCGCCTCAGCCTTATCGCGCGAGCGATTGACAACACGAATAGCGGGCACGCCGGCAGCGCCCAGCGCCACAATTATGGCGCGCGCCGCGCCGCCGGCGCCGAGCACCAATGCCGGTTGGCGACGCCAATCTTGACCGCTCGCCGCCTGCATCGCCGCATCGAGGCTGGCGACAAAGCCGTCGCCATCCGTATTGGCGCCGCGCAAGCGCCCGCCCTCAAAACTGATTGTGTTGACCGCGCCAATTTTTTCAGCAGCCGCGCTCAACGCATCCATCGCATTAAAGGCCGCCTCTTTATGCGGCACGGTGACATTGGCGCCGACAAAACCGGCCTCCGCCATTTGTTCCAAGGCGCGGCGAAAATCATCTTTCGGATCAATCGGATAGGGCTGATAGACCGGCGCTTCGCCGCGCGCCGCAAGCCAATGATTGTGAATAAGCGGCGAGCGCGAATGGCTGACCGGCCAACCGATAATTGCCAACTTTCCGCTGCTTGCGCTCATGCCGAAAGACCGCCATGGGCGCGCAAGCCATCGAGTAAGGGCAAAAGCGGCAGGCCGAGAATGGAGAAATAATCGCCGTCAATATCAGAAAATAAATGCGCCCCCAGCCCCTCCAATTGATAACAGCCGACCGAGCTTAAAACGGCCTCACCGGCCTGTGCCAAATAAGCGTCGAGGAAGGGTTCAGAAAAATCGCGCATGGTCAGCGTGACACGGCCGCAATGCGACCACACCTGTTCGCCATTTTCCAGCAAGACAACCGCGCCGACCAGATAATGGCTTTTGCCGCGAAACTGCAGAAGATTGGCGCGCGCCTCATCCATATTGCGCGGCTTGTCGTAAAGCACGCCATCGCATTCAAGAATTTGGTCGGCGCCGATAATCAAACCATCGCTTTGCCCATCGTCAAATACGGCACGCGCTTTGGCGCTTGCCAAAACGCCGGCCAAGCTCTCAGCCGTGCCCTTATGCGCCGCCTTTAGCGTCGCCTCATCAACGCCGGACACGTGCACATTAAAAGCCAGTCCGGCGCCGTTCAAAATAGCGGCGCGAATTTTGCTTTGCGACGCCAGGGTCAATTTTTTCGTGAGCCTCATAACTCCCTCATCACAAAGCGCCGCTTTGGCGGTTTTTTTCATGTTCTTGATAGAGGTTTAAAATGGCGCTGGCGATTTCTTCTACCGAACGCCGCGTCACATCAATAACCGGCCATTTCTGTCGCGTGAACAAGCGCCGCGCCTCCGCCACTTCGCCGCGAATAAGCTCGGGATCAATATATTCGGTTTCGCTTTCTTCATTCAGCGTCAACAGCCGGTTGCGCCGAATGGCCTGCAAGCGCTCGGGGCTGTTGGTCAGGCCGACAATCAAGGGCCGGTGCGCTTCCAATAATTCGCTGGGCGGCGGCATGCCGGGCACAAGCGGAATATTGGCCGCTTTGAACCCCCGATTGGCGAGATAAATACAGGTTGGGGTTTTCGATGTTCGGCTGACCCCGGTCAGCACAATATCAGCCTCGTTCAAATCGCCTTGGCTTTGCCCGTCATCATGCTGAATGGTATAATTAAGGGCATTAATGCGGCGGAAATAATCCGTATCCAGCGCGTGCT
Organism: Alphaproteobacteria bacterium; assembly: GCA_009920875.1. GTDB lineage: Bacteria > Pseudomonadota > Alphaproteobacteria > RS24 > RS24 > UBA8337. The sequence goes on from RFZE01000062.1 coordinate 3,111, forward strand.
GCCCGCCCGGCTTATTGGCTATCTCGACTTTTAAATAGGGGGCCAGCGAATTCACGAAAGGTTGCAAAAGCGACAAGCAAGGCACGCCCATTTTATCGCAGGCCGCATGCAATTCACCGCGCAGCCCTTCATCCAATATGGAATATAAAACCGGCCCGGGGTTCTCCGCCATTTCCCCAAGCGCGCGCGCCAAAGCTTTCTTGCCGCGCACCAGCCCGTAAATATGTTCCTGTGGTGCCGCATTGATGAATTGCGCGCATACGGCGCGCGCCACGGCCTGCACGGTTTCGCCCGTGCTGTCGGAAATAAGGTGGAGATGAAATTGCGTGGCAGCCATAAATGATTGCGCCCTGAATAAGATGAATAATGTGGATAATGAGGATAAGTTGCGCTGTCCGCGAAGCCAAGAAATTTTGTCCCCGTCTTGCCGAAAACAAACGCGTTTCATACATGGTTTATCAAATGCACATGCCCTGTTTGTGAAATATGGGGACAATATTTTGTCGCTTGATGTGTCTTATTTATCCCCGCTGTCCCCTTTATTGATGTTGCCGGTTTTTAAAGCCAGCCATTCCATACACGCCATGAATCTGGAGAAAATCAATTTATCCCCTTTATCCACAGTGACTTATTCGCATATTGTCTTTTGGGGATGACAAAGCGTCAGCTGAATAATCAACAGAAAATCGACCGACCAACAACAACTACATCCTTTATTTATTTAAATAACAAAACCCGCTAAGCAAGGGCATGAGTTTACAGCAGACAAAGACAAAACCTTTGTTGGAATTATTCAACCGGCAATCATCGCATTTGACCAATCAACCACCGCCCATATGGTTAATGCGTCAAGCCGGTCGTTACCTGCCTGAATATCGTGCGACACGCGAACAAGCCGGCGGCTTTCTGGATTTATGTTACGCCCCCGATTTGGCTGAAGAAGTGACCCTTCAACCGATACGTCGCTTTGATTTCGATGCGGCGATTTTATTCGCCGATATTTTGCTTATCCCGCAAGCTTTGGGACAGGAATTATGGTTTGAGACCGGGGAGGGCCCGCGCCTTTCACTCATATCCAACGCAGAGTCCCTGTCTTTGGATGGGGCGCAAAATTTTCTCGCGCCGGTTTTTGACACAGTGCGGCGCTTGTCTCAATCACTGCCGCAGCATGTCGCGCTTATCGGTTTTGCCGGTGCGCCGTGGACCGTTGCCAGCTATATGGTGGCCGGGCGCGGCACGCCCGATCAAGCGCCGGCGCGCCATTTGGCGCATAGTGATGCGGCCGCTTTCCAATCGATTATTGATGTTTTGGTCGCTGCGACGATTGATTATCTGGCCGCACAAGTGGCCGCCGGTGCTGAAGTGCTGCAGATTTTTGAAAGCTGGGCCGCGTCATTGCTAGGCGATGATTTTGAGCGCTGGTGTGTTGCGCCCATGGCTGCAATTATTGCCGGCTTGCGCGCGCGGGGCATAAAAACCCCAATCATTGCCTTTCCTCGAGCTGCCAAAGCGCATATGGGGGACTATTGCGACGCCGTGAAATGTGACGGCTTAGGCCTCGATACCAGTGCCGATATTGAAACCATTCGGGCCCAAACCGGTCCCGATATGGTGTTGCAAGGCAATTTAGATCCGATGGTGCTGGTTGAAGGCGGTGAAAAATTGGAAAAACAAATTGCTTTGATTTTGCAAAAAACCCGCGGCACCAAGCATATTTTCAATCTCGGTCATGGTATTGTGCCGCAAACACCGCCTGAACATGTTGCGCGGTTGATCGAATTGGTGCGCGGGGAAAACTGATGGCTATATTGGCCGAATATTATCGTTGGCTATTGGCCTTTCACATTATTGCCGTGATGTTTTGGATGGCCGGCATGTATTATTTGCCGCGCCTTTTCGTCTATCACGCCGAAGCATTGGAAAATGATACGCCACATGACATGTTTCCGATCATGGAAGAAAAATTATTGCGCATTATCATGACGCCGGCCATGACAGCTGCATGGATATTCGGTCTGTCTTTGATTTTTGCCGGCGGGCATTGGCCAATCACGGATTTTTGGTTTATCGGTAAATTGGCTGCTGTCTTGATTTTGAGCGGCTATCACGGATTTTTAACCAAGCAAGTAAGGCTTTTGGCCGGCGGTGCGCTGCCGCATCCCTCGCGATTTTACCGGTTGATTAATGAAGTGCCGCCGATTTTAACCGTCATTATCGTCATTTTGGTGGTTGTTCAGCCATTTTGAAACTGTGCTTGAGCGCCAGCTCTGTTTCGCCTATAGTCGGATTTCCTACCGAAGGCCGCGTGTCGGCAAGTTTGTTTTCGAAAAACTGTTGAAGGTCCGGTCTGTCGGACGGCGCATGGCGTTCCCCCAAATTTGCGAGCTCAATTATGGATCAAATTAAACTGGAAGAGTTGAAAGCGAAATCGCCGACCGAATTATTGGCTTTTGCTGAAACCCATGAAATTGAAAATGCCTCAGCCATGCTGAAGCAAGATATGCTGTTCGCCATATTGAAAAAGCTGGCTGATGATGATGTCACCATTATTGGCGAAGGTGTGGTGGAGGTGCTGCAAGACGGCTTCGGCTTTTTGCGCTCGCCCGACGCCAATTATCTGCCCGGCCCCGATGATATTTATGTCAGCCCCAGTCAAATTCGGCGCTTTGCACTGCGCACTGGCGACACTTTGGAGGGAGAAATTCGCAGCCCGAAAGATGGCGAACGCTATTTTGCTCTCTTAAAGGTCAATAGGATTAATTTTGAAGATCCGGAAAAGGCGCGCCAGAAAGTTCATTTTGACAATCTGACCCCGCTTTATCCCGATGAAGGCGTGCGCATGGAAACCGACGATCCGACGCGCAAAGATTTATCGACCCGCGTTATTGATATTGTCGCTCCTTTGGGCAAGGGTCAGCGCGCCTTGATTGTCGCCCCGCCGCGCACCGGTAAAACCGTGCTCATGCAAAATATCGCCAAATCCATCTCGGCCAATCATCCCGAATGCTATTTGATTGTTTTATTGATTGATGAGCGCCCTGAAGAGGTCACCGACATGCAGCGTTCGGTCGATGGCGAAGTGGTGTCCTCAACCTTTGATGAGCCGGCGACGCGCCATGTGCAGGTTGCCGAAATGGTCATTGAAAAAGCCAAGCGGCTGGTTGAGCATGGCCGCGATGTGGTGATTTTGCTCGACAGCATTACCCGTTTGGGGCGTGCCTATAATACGGTCGTGCCAAGTTCGGGCAAGGTTTTGACCGGCGGTGTCGATGCCAATGCATTGCAGCGCCCGAAGCGCTTTTTTGGCGCGGCGCGTAATATTGAAGAAGGCGGCTCCTTGACCATTATCTCAACCGCGCTGATTGAAACCGGGTCGCGCATGGATGAGGTGATTTTCGAAGAGTTTAAAGGCACGGGCAATAGCGAGATTGTGCTCGATCGCAAGATTTCCGATAAGCGCGTCTTCCCGGCCATTGATATTATGAAATCGGGTACACGCAAAGAAGAGCTTCTGGTCGATGCCGGCGCCTTGGCGAAAATCTATGTGCTGCGCCGCATTTTGAACCCGATGGGGGCGGTGGATGCGGCCGAGTTCCTCATCGACAAGTTGAAAAACACCAAAAGCAATGATGAGTTTTTCGACTCAATGAACACTTAGGCGCTTAACCAAGCCATATTTTAGCCTATCGCTTCGGCAAACATGGTGAGCGTGCGGCCATGCGCGCGCGCCGCCGCTTGAGCGTCATAATGCATGCCATTATGGCGGGCAAAAGCGTGGTCTTGGCCGTCATAAATATGCACCTCAGCCAGGCTGTGAGCGGCCAGCGCATCGGCTATGGCGCTTTGTGCTTCTTTTGGAACAAACTCATCTTCTCCGGCAATATGAATGAGGGTCGGCGCGCTTATTTTGTCCGCCTCACCCAACATGTCTTGAATGCCGACGCCGTAATAGGAGGCATGGGCATCGCCAGTGGTGCGGCAGGCGGCGAGATAGACCATGCGCCCGCCCAAACAAAAACCAATAGTGCCGACTTTGGCGCAACCGGCGGCGCGCAAATAATCAATGGCGGCTTGAATATCGGTGACGCCCTCATCGCCGTCATAGCCGTTCATCAAGGCAAAGGCTTTTTGCCATTCTGCCTCCGAACTGTCGGTCAAAGAGACATTGCGCTCTTGGCGCCAAAACAAATCGGGCGCCAATGTCAAATAGCCCTCTCCGGCCAGCCAATCGGCGGTTTGTTTAATGTCGGCATTGACGCCGAAAATTTCTTGAATGACGACAATACCGCCCTTTGGAGCCCCTTTGGGATGCGCCAGATAGGCGTCAAAATATGTGTCGTCAATGGAAACGCGAACCGTCTCATGTGCAATCTCAGTCATTATGGTCTCCCCCATGGTTGCTTTGCTCACTCTGTCTTTGCGCAACCAGCGCGTCAAGCGCCTGCACAAGCGCGGCGGCTTCGGTGACCGGCGGCAGGCAAGCCTGGCCGGGGCAAATATAGGCGGTGGCTTTGCCGTCAAGCGCTTGTTTGCCATGCGCCGGATGGCCTTGTGGCGGGGTCGCATGGGTCGGCAGCAGCATAATATGGCGATGAAATATCGCGTGGGCATGGGCGGCATCGGCCAATTGCTTGGCCGGTGCGCCGTCTCCGATAATGATGATTGACAGGCTGTAATGGCGCGCATTATGCGCCGATAAAAGCCCGGTCATGGAGGCGTAATTTTGCGCCAAATGGCCGGCCAGCGCCTGAAAGCCATTTGCCGCCTTGGCCGCCCAGGCGCTCTTGCCGGTGATGCTGGCGAGGTCTGCGAACAGGGCGAGTGTGGCGGCATTGGCCGATGGCTGGGCATTATCCTGCACCGGCCGATTATTGACCAAAAGGCCGGTTTCATCGGTGCGATTTGAAAAATAGCCGCCGCGCTCACCATCGGCAAAATGGGCGTGCAGATGATGTGCATCGGCCTCGGCCAAAGCGCAATAATCGGGCGTG
>RFZE01000063.1 GCA_009920875.1 Alphaproteobacteria bacterium
GCCACCGGCTATCGCTTGTCGCTGGCGCATATGAACCTCAATCAGGAAACCGCGGGCTATGCGCAATCGCTTGCCGATTTAGATGACCCTGAGGACGCGGGCGAGTTGCCTGCCGCCTGCCAAACGGTCAATGTTCCGGCCTATGAGAATGAAGCCTGCGCCAAAGCCAATCCCAATGGTGATGCGTATCGAGATGCTACGGCAACTCGGCTTTATGTGCGCATGGTCACGGATTTGGCCGATGGCGCGACGCTGACCCTGACCCCTTATTTGCGCAGCAATGAAATGGATTTCCGCATGCATTTTTTGCCCGGCACACCGCTCGAGCAAAACAGCCATGACAGCTATGGCCTGCAAGCCGCCTATGCGCGCAATGCCGGATGGGTGTCCTATGTCGCCGGTCTCGATGTTGAATTGACCGAGGGCGCGTTGAAAGAAACGCAAACCAACGGACCAGACCAATATTTCAATTACTTACCCGGCACGCATTATGATTTCGAGGTTGAGGCACAAGTGATCGCGCCCTATCTGCACGCCGTGTGGTCATTGTCAGATGCCACCGACATCACCACCGGTCTGCGCTGGGAAATGACAGATTATGATTATACCAATAATCTTGAAACCGGGCGTCAAGGCAAACTCTACCGACCCGAAAGCCAAAGCAATGATTTCTCAGATGTTTCCCCGAAGCTTGGTGTCGTGCATCGCTTGGCCGATAATCGCCGCGTCTTTGTCAATTGGGCCCGTGCCGCGCGCGCGCCACAGGTCACGGATCTTTATCGCTTGCGCGACGATGACAAGGCGGGACCTTTGGAAGCCCCACTTCCCAGCAGCTTCGATTCTGAAACCCTCGACAGTCTCGAGATTGGCTATCGTGCCGTCTATCCCGGCATGTCCTATGAGGCGACCGCTTTCATCATGCAGAAAGAAAATTATCATTTCCGCGACGGCGACGACCGCTATGAGACAAATGGCAAAACCGACCATATGGGCGTTGAACTGAGCCTTGATTGGATGCTGACGCGCGATTGGTCAATCGCAACCCAGCTGACCTATGCCCAGCATGAATACGCTTTCGACCGCGAAGTCGGGCAAGTTCAATTCGGTTCAAACCCATTAGAAACCATTACCGACGGCAATATGGTTGACGGTGCGCCGGAAACTCTGGCCAATACGCGCCTGCGTTATAAATATAATGAGCGCACATATCTGAATTTCGACTGGGAACATGTCGGCAGCTATTTCATGGATGCCTCAAACAGCGCGGAATATGACGGCCATAATATCTTCGCCGTCACCGCCGATTATGTTTTGTCCGGCCAGTCACGCCTCAGCTTGCGTATCGACAATCTGTTTGACGAGGCATATGCCAAGCGGGCCGATAAATGGTTCGGTAAAGACCGCTATTTCCCCGGCGAGGGACGCCGTTTCATGGCGCGCCTCAGCCATGATTTTTAATTAGCCGCCGAGGCCAATCGGGCAGCTGACGCCCGTGCCACCCATGCCGCAATAGCCATTGGGGTTTTTGCCCAAATATTGCTGGTGGTAATCCTCGGCATAATAAAATGCCGGCGCGTCGATAATCTCTGTCGTGATGTCGCCATATCCGGCGGCGCGCAATTTGTCTTGAAACATATCGCGGCTTTTTTCGGCCGCCGCTTTTTGCGCCGCGTCCAAACAGTAAATACCGGAGCGATATTGCGTACCGACATCATTGCCTTGTCGCATGCCTTGCGTCGGGTCGTGGTTTTCCCAAAAAATTTGCAAAATTTCATCAAAGGAAATCAGTTGCGGGTCAAACACCACTTGCACCACCTCATTATGGCCGGTCTGGCCGCTGCATACTTCTTCATAGCTTGGGTTGGGGGTAAAACCCGCCGCATAGCCGACTTGCGTTGAAAACACGCCTTCGGCTTGCCAGAATTTGCGTTCCGCCCCCCAAAAACACCCCATGCCGACAATCACCGTCTGCATATTGTCAGGCCAGGGCGCAACCATTGGCGTGCCCAATACAAAATGCTTTTCCGGCACCGGCATGTGCATATCGCGCCCCGGCAGCGCCGCCTCTTGGTTTACCATTTCAGCTTTTTTCAATCCAAACATGACGCATCTCTCCTTGATGTTTAAGCAGCAGAAGTCAGGGTTGATATTGGTCCTTCGCGGCTGCCGTCAAGCAATTGCCGCAGCCATGCATTGTCATCGCTTTGCGCCGCTTTGGCGTCGCCGTGCCAGCGCAGCACGCCATCATGCATAACGGCAATCTCATCATAAGCGTCGGTTATGCCGACCATATTGCCGGTCACGGAAATCACGCAAGCGCCGCTTTCGCGCGCCAAATCGGAAATCATGCCATCGACGCGCGCCGCCAATATCGGGTCGAGACCGGCGGTCGGATTATCGAGCAGTAAAATATCCGGCTCAGTGGCAATGGCGCGGGCAAAGCCGACGCGTTTTTGCATGCCACCCGATAAATCAGCCGGAAACAAATCGGCATTAGCCGCCGGCAGGCCGACGCGCGGCAATAAGGCTTCCGCTTTAACCCGCGCTTCATCGCGCGCCATGCCATTGGCAATCAATCGAAAGGCGATATTTTCCCACACCGGCAGGCTGTCAAACAGGGCATTTTGCTGAAACAACATGCCGATACGCGCATTTAATTCAGCCGGTCGCTCATCCGTGACGCCGACAACGGCGCGGTCAACGAGAATGCGACCCTCTTCCGGCGCATAAAGCCCGACCAAGCATTTCAGCAAAACCGATTTACCCGCTGCTGTCGGGCCGATGAGGGCCAAAGAGCGTCCCGCCGCCAAAGACAGGTTCACGTCTTTAACCGCTTCCAATGCGCCGAAGCGTTTGACCAGATTTTCGACCGCCAGACGCGCCATCAGGCCTCCTTAGGGGTTTCATCATTGAGCACATCTTGCGCCACCAAATGGCCACCGGCAAGCTGCTTGAACTCAACCCCGAAGATAGGCCGAAGCTGCGCGGGCGACAAGACATGTTGCGCCGCACCGGAAAGCACCACAGTGCCGTTTTGCATGACGACTAGCGCGTCGCAAAATTGCTGCGCCAAATTAAGCTCATGCATGACCACTATCACCGCTTTTCCGGCTGCCGCTTCAGCCTCCAAGAGTCGCATAACAGCCAACGCGCCGGCCGCATCGAGCGATTGCACCGGCTCATCGAGCAGCATAATCGGTGCACCGGTCGCCAATAGCCGCGCCAAATAAACCCGCGCTTTTTCGCCGCCCGACAGCGTATCTATACTCCGTGCAGCAAAACGCGCCATGCCGCAACGCTGCAGTGCTGCATCGACGCGCTTTTCACTTTCTGCCGACCCGAGATTGAGCGGCAATAGCCCAAGCGCCACCACTTCGCGCACTGAAAGCGGCCATGCGACAGATTGGAATTGCGGCATATAGGCGATATTTTTCGCGCGCCAACCGGCATCGGCAAAATCACCCTGCGCCATAACCGTGCCCGCCGACACTTGCGCCAGACCGGCCGCGACGCGCAAAAGCGAGGTTTTACCGGCCCCATTGGGCCCGACAATGCCGGTTATGTGCCCGGCCGGAAAAGCGGCGGAAATGTTTTGCAAAACCCGCTTCTCGCCGACCATATATTGAATATGCGCCAGCTCAAGCATGACGCACCCAGCCCGTGCCATGATTGGCGGCAGCATAAATATGTGGGTGCAAAATTTCTGCGACAATCTCCGCCGATTGCAAAAGCCGCGGCCCCGGTCGATTGAAAAAATGATTGCCATTGACCAAATAAACGTCGCCCGCCCTAACGGCGCGCAATTCTTGCCAATCCTTATTGTCTTGCAGCACCGCCATTTCCTGCCGCGCGCGGTCTATCGAAAAGCCGCACGGCCCGACCAAAATCACATCAGGGTCGGCCGCGGCAATTTCGGCCAGCGTGACGGTCGGCGAATGCACGCCCTCTTGCCCCAGCACCACTTCGCCACCGGCCGCGGCGATGGTTTCGGGCATCCAATTCCCTGCCCCCATAAGCGGCGTGGTCCATTCCATGAAAAAAACTTTTTTGCGCGGCAATGTTTCGGTTGTGGCGCGCAAGGCGGCAAAGCCCTCGGCCATGTCGACATTCAGCCTGTCGGCCCGTTGTTCAACATCCAGAGCCGCGCCGGTTTTGGCAATATCATCGGCCAGATCGGCCAGGCTCATCGGCTCCAGTGATACGAGTTTGGGCCGTGTTGCACCGACCCAATCTTGCAGCGCCGTTTCCACCTCACCGAGGCTGACGGCACACAATTCGCATTGCGATTGGGTGATGACGAAATCGGGCGCAATGGCGCGAATGGCATCGGCATCGAGCTTATAGACCGAAGTGCCGTCTTCCACCAAAGCGCGCACATCGCGGTCAATGGTCGCCGCATTTTCCAACGGGTTCATTTTCGGTTGCGTCAGCACCGGCAGATGGTCAAGTCCGGCCGGCCAGTCGCATTCATGCGACCGCCCGACCAAGTTTTCGGCCAAGCCCAGCGCCGCGACAATTTCCGTGGCGCTGGGCAGAAGAGAAACGATTTTCATGGTTTCCCTTTTAACACATTAAAACCGCGTGGTGAGGCCGAGCGTAAAACTACGGCGGGGTGCGGATTTTCTGGCTGCCGTCCGATAATGCTCGTCAAAGATATTATCTCCACCGAATTGCAACGTCAGACGCTCACGGAAACGATAATTATAGGCAAAACCTGCCGTCACATAATCCTCTTGTCGTGTGCCTGAACGATAACGGTCGCGCACTTCGCGCAGGGTGAAGGATGCATCGCTCAACCCGTCAGCCGATTGATAGGAGGCAACCATGCCAAGCAAGCGGCGCGGCTGGCTGTCTTGCACGGTTCCATCGGCTTTTCTGGGGTTTAGATGCGAATAATCGACACGCAGCGACATTCTCTCGCCAAGGGGTAGCTCAAGCGACATCTCTGAGCCGGTGAATTTGCTTTCACCACTGTCATTTTTGTAATTTCCGGCAAAGCTCGGCGGCCCAACATTTTCATAGAAAATGCGGTTTTCAGTTTCCACACTGAAATAGCCAAGCTCGAAAATTAGCGGCGACCATTTTGGTGTCACGATAAACCCAATATCGCGACTTATGGTTTCTTCCGGTTGCAAATCCGTATTGCCGCATAAACCGTAAATACAAGTGCTGTCGCGTCCAAACAGTTCATACAGACTGGGTGCACGATAGCCAGTGCCAATGTTGAAACGTACTCTCCCATATTCATCAATCGGCGCGGTAACACCGGCACGCCAGCTATCGTGTGTGCCAAACGTTTCATGGTCATCTTGACGTAACCCAAGCGATGCATTGAGGACGCCGAGACCGCCGTGCCAGACGGCAAAAAGGGCTGTTGTTTCCACTTCTTCTTCATTCGGCAGACCATTTTGGAACAAAGTTTCGGTTTTTTGTTCAGCGCCGAAATGCACATAATGGCTTTCGTTTACCGCATAGCGGCTTCTGACTTCTGAAACAGTGCGTTCCCCGTCATAAAAATATGTGTCACCGATCTCGGCAAATGTATCGCGGTGATTACCCAAAAAGCTATGCGCCAGCGACAATGACCAATCCTCCGAAATTTTGGTGTCGAAAGACAAGCGAATAAGGTTTTGCACAGTATCCACACCGAAATGGCCATCAATATTGGAGAAATTTGTAGGGTGGAAGCCGTCCGTATCTGCTGAACTGTCGACTGTCCGCAACAAAAGATAGAGATTACTGGCCTCTCCCAGTTGCAAGTCGAATGCGCCTGATGCGGTGATGTTTTCATAATCCTCATCCTCTGAATAGTCTGTGTTTTCCTCATCCAACTCGGAGGGAGGGGTGACATCAACGGATTGCAGCGAAACTCTATAACTCAGGTTTTTGTCAAAAGCGGATCCTTCATAACCTAATCCGGCTTGGCGAAGAGTATTACTGCCGGTCTTTACGTAGGCAGAACCCTGCGCGCCACCTCCCGGTTTCTTGCTGCGCATGTCGACAACGCCTGCTACCGCGTTCGACCCATATAAGACACTATTTGCCCCACGCATGACTTCCACGCGTCCTATGTCGCCGACCAATAAATTTGCGATTTCAGCACCACCATTGGCGTCTGCCGCATCGGCCAAATTAACCCCATCAAGAAACACAACGACATTCTGACGGTTCATCCCACGCATACGCAGATTGCCAAGACCACCCGTCGTCCCCTCTTGGTCGAAGGTGACACCTTTCAAGCCCTTCAGAGCATCCTGCAAATAAGTGATTTGCTGGCGTTCCAAATCTTCCGCCGTGATGATATCGACCGAGGAACCGATTTGCGAAATCGGCGTCGGAATGCCGGTGGCCGAGACGACGATCTCGTCGACCGCCTGCGCCCCTACTGGCGACGTTAGCGTTAAAGCGGCCAATAGGCCGATGGAAAGTTTCTTCTTCATTTTTGCCTCCACACAGAGTTTTTGCCGCGCGCCAAACCGGCCCGCAGCGGGTTTCATCTGTCGTCTTTAACGGAGGTTCCGCTTCGCTCGGGTGCATCCCGCCCCATGCGAAAAAACGACCGGTCAAGGCAGGTTTCCTGGCTTGCGGGTCACCGGCGTCGGGCCGCCTTCCCCTTAAAAAGAGTGGCAAATTGGCCGTTACCTATCCGCTGACAGTTGCGGGAGCAGCTGTCGATTTGGCGCTTTTGTTTTCCGATATGCGCCGCACGACATTCCCTTTTACCCCCTGTTACGGGGCACCTTGTCCGCGAAAAATATGTAGCGTGATTTTACCGCTCGTTCAACAGACTTGCGCTGGGGCGCGTCAGCAGCGCCAAAAGCAGCGGCACGCCCAAAAAGGCAGTGACCACGCCCAGCTTTAACTCAGTGAGTGTCGGAATAAGGCGAATGAAACTGTCGGCCAGCACCAATAATATCGCGCCCAAAAGCGCGGCGGGCAAAAGCGTTTTTGACGGCAAGGCGCCGGTCAGCGGGCGCACCAAATGCGGTGCCAAGAGGCCGACAAAACCGATAACACCGGTGACCGATACCACTGCGCCGACAGCCAGCGCCAAGCCAATGGAAATTTGCAAGCGCAGCCGCACCATATTTATGCCCAGCGAGCGCGCCACCTCCTCGCCCAATGACAGCCCGTCAAGCAGTCGTGCGGCGCGCCACATTAACAGACAGCCAAGCACCGCGCCGGGTGCTGCCAGTGCGACATGCAGCCAGCTGCGGTTTTCCACCGCGCCCAATAACCAAAAGGCTATCTCAAGCGCGGCGAAATAATTGGGACTGAGATTAAGTGCCAGCGCAATGCCGGCGCCGGCGAAAGCCGATACCGCGAAGCCGGCCAAAATGAGCCGTAAGCTGGACGCGCCTTTTCCGGCCAAAGCCAGCAAAATCAAGACCGATAACAGTGCCATCAGTGCCGCCGCCAAGGGCACGGCAAATGATAATGTGGTGGCGAGGCCGGAATAAATCACCATAACCGCGCCCAATGCTGCGCCATTCGATGCCCCCAATAAGCCGGGCTCGGCCAATGGATTGCGAAACAGTCCCTGTACCACGGCACCGGCCAGTCCCAATACAAAGCCCGTCATGGCGGCCAAAACAATGCGTGGGCCGCGAATTTGCTCAAATAGAATTTTATAAAAAGCCCCTTCTTCAGTGGCACTTCCGCCCAGCCGGTCGCCCAGCCAATCAAGCACGGCAAAAATATTGACGGTGACATCACCGACCATAAGCGACATGGCGGCAC
>RFZE01000064.1 GCA_009920875.1 Alphaproteobacteria bacterium
TGAATGATGCCAAGGCGGGCCTCGATTTTTCCTTTTCCGGTTTGAAAACCGCGTTGCGGCAAGCAGCTGAAAAAGCGGCCCCGCTGGATGATGATAAAGTAGCCGATTTGGCCGCCTCATTCGAAGCGGCGGTCGGCGATTGTCTGGCGACGCAAACCAGCCGTGCCATGCGCCGCTTTCGGCGCACTGCCCCCATGCCACTGGCGGCCGACGCAACGCTCAATCTGGTCGTTGCTGGTGGGGTTGCCGCCAATCACTATTTGCGCGCCCGTTTGAGCGATGCGGCAGCGGCGGAAAATTTTACCCTTTTTGTGCCACCCCCGGCACTGTGCACGGATAATGCGGCGATGATTGCGCGCGCCGGAGGCGAACGCTTCGCCGCCGGCTTGATTGAGGCCCGGCCCATGGCCACGCCGGCGCGCGCGCGCTGGCCGCTCAGCCGATAATTTTACCAAAAAAATGGCTCCGATGGGGGAGGACCATCGGAGCCTGTTTTGGCCTGGAGGGAGGCCATGGGTAACCATAAAGGGAGGATTATGGTTACGTTGTATCGTCTTTCGGGGGGAGGGTCCCTTAGACGATGGTAATACCTGCGACCGTATGGGTGACCAGAGCCACACCATAGAGAGCGAGGAGGGCTGTTGCGACAGCCGGCGCGCTCACATTCGTGGTCAGGGAGAAAATTTGTTTCAACATGGATCTGCTCTCACTGCGTTTCGGGTTCATCTTCTATAACGGGCCGACACAAGATAACCGTCTTTCCGCTATGCCCATTATATAGCATGTCCGATAATAAAAAACAATGAATAAATTGAATTTTATTCAATATTTTTTATGAAAGTTTTGTTTCAGGCTAACTATATGAAATTACAACATAATTTAGATTATTAGCGGAAAATTCGCTGAAAAAGGCAGATTTTATGACATTTTTTTGTGATTTTTATGGCTTGGCCGGAACGATAAGCTTCACCCAACCTTAAGAAGCGCTGGCCAAAGGTGCCGTTTCTTCTGACGGGATCGTCGTTTCAGCCAACGGCTTGCCGTCTTTTGACGGCATTAAACCGCGCAGAATAACGGTCATGACATGTGCCAATTCGCGCTCCAATTCGGCCAAAGTCTGATTGGTAAACAATTGCGCATAACGATATTTGGTGGTCGCCGCATGCAGGGCAATGGTTGTGGAGGCAACATTTTCAATGAAAAATTCACCTGAAGCCTGGCCCTCGTGCAAAATGCGCTGAAACACGCGGCGCTCGCGGCGCAGGCTTTCAATTTGGAATTGCGGCCGATCGGAAACAACAATTTGCGCCAATTCCAGCGTTTTCGGGCGGTTTTCCAGTAAATGGAACGTATAACGCAAATCGGCAAACACAACTTCTTCAAGCCGTTGGCGCGATGAGCGCACCGGACAATCAAGCACCGCTTCAATCACCTCAACCGCTGACAGCGCTTCGCGCCGCGCGATTTCCACGGCAATATCGATCTTGCCCTTGAAAAACCGGTATATATTGCCCGGTGACATGGCGCAATCATCAGCCAGCTCGGCGATGGTGGTCTTGGGATAGCCATAATGGCTGAAACGCTCGCGCGCCGCGGCAATGATCTTTTCGCGTGTGGTGTCTGATTCGGACATGACCCTTAATGTAACTAGAAAAAAATGAACAATCAATAAATTATTCACTAATTTGGCAAAAGCTTTCCACAGCGGTGGATAAGCTCCCTTTTCCCTAATCGCCCAAGCGCTCACGCTAAGGGCTTGCAACTTGCTTGGGGGACGGCTATGCGTGATGGAGGAGTTAGGGGTTATGACAAAAGCGCAAAACCAACCACATATGGCGGTGCTCGGCGGCGGTGCTTGGGGCACGGCGCTGGCCTGTGTATTGGCACAAACACATGCGTCGGTAACCCTATGGGCATTGAGCGCGACAGCCTCAAACTGATGTCGGATGTCGCCGCCGAAACTTGGCCGCGCCAACAAATCGCCGTCTTGTCAGGCCCCAGCTTTGCCGCCGATGTGGCGCGCGGCCTGCCGACCGCCGTTACGTTGGCGGTCTCGGATGGTGCGCTGGGCGATTATTTGGCACGCCATATCGGCACGGCGCATTTTCGCCCCTATTTGAGCGATGATATTATCGGCGCCGAAATTGGCGGCGCCATTAAAAACGTGCTCGCCATTGCCTGCGGTATTGTCGCCGGGAAAAAGCTGGGCGAAAGCGCCCGCGCCGCGGTGACGGCGCGCGGCTTTGCCGAAATGAGCCGCTTGGGGGCCGCATTGGGGGCGCAAGGCGAAACCTTGGGCGGCCTGTCGGGCTTGGGCGATTTGATATTGACCTGCTCAAGCACCCAATCGCGCAATTTTTCCCTCGGTCACGCGCTTGGGCAAGGGGCCGATGCGGCAACTGTTCTGGGCGCGCGCAATTCCGTCTCGGAAGGGGCGATGAGCGCAGCAGCCGTCACCGCTCTGGCAGATAAGCATGCGCTGGATATGCCGATTTGCCGCGCCGTCGATGCGATTGTCAGCGGCGCGGTCAGTGTCGATGCGGCAATTGCCGAGCTGCTGGCGCGTCCGATTACCCACGAGATTTAAGGAGCAAAAAATGTATGTGATTATGGCTTTTGACAAACCCGATAGCGAAGCTTTGCGGCTGGAAAACCGCGCCGAGCATGTCGCTTATGTGTTGGCGCAAGGCGGGGTGAAAACCGCCGGCCCGTTTACAAGCGATGATGGCGAGACCATGATAGGCACTTTATTGCTGCTCGATGTGGCGACGCGCCAAGAGGCGCAAGCCTTTGTCGATAATGACCCCTATCATAAAGCGGGGCTGTTTGAAGCGGTGGAAATCCGCCGCTGGAACCATTTGATCGGCGGGCTTTCAGACCCCAATGCATAAGGAAGCGTGAAATGGCTTATTGGCTTTTCAAATCCGAACCCAATACATGGGGCTGGCAAGACCAGCTTGACCGCAAGGGCAAGGGCGAGCATTGGGACGGGGTCAGGAATTTTCTCGCCAATAAACATATGAAAGCAATGAAGCTGGGCGATAAGGGGTTTTTCTATCACTCGGTCAATGAGAAGCGCATTATGGGCTCGGTCGAAGTGATTAAAGAACATTATCCGGACCACACCGACCCGAAAGGCCGCTTTGGCATGGTCGATATTGTTGCCCTTGAGACCGCCGCCCATCATGTCACTTTGGCCGAGATTAAAGCCGACCCGAAATTGGAAAATATGGTGCTGGTCAATAATTCCAGGCTTTCCGTGCAGCCGGTGACGGCCAAAGAATGGGCATATGTTTGCAAAATGGCCGGCCTCAATCCGAATGCCGAAAATCCCTATAAATAAAACCCCCATGCCTAAAACCACCCCCGCTTGGTGGCCCGATGCGGGGCAGGTAATTTGTGCGCTGGCCGATATGCCGGTCAATAAGGCACGCGGCTTTACCCTTTACGGCGACGATGATGAAAAGCTTGAGCTCATCATATGGCGGCGCGGCGACGCGTTCACCGGCTTTGTCAATCAATGCCCGCATATGGGGCTGCCGCTGGAAACCTTTCCCGACCGTTTTTTGAGCGCCGATGGCGATGCGCTTATTTGTTCGGCGCATGGCGCGCACTTTCGCTTTGACGGGGCGTGTTTCAGCGGCCCGTGCCAAGGCCAAAATCTCAGGCGCGTCGCCTTGAGCGTGCGTGACGGGCGCATTTACCTTGCAGCCAATCAGCCGTGACAGGCTTGCGTGATGCGGCTTTCTTCCTTTAATCTTCTGCTCTAGTCGCGAAGGGAGAAGTCATGTCCGATGAGCCAATTTTTGAAGTGCCGCAGGCCATTGCCGATAAGGCGCTGGTCAATGACGCGCAATATCAAGACATGTATGCGCGCAGCCTTGACGATGCGGACGGGTTTTGGGCCGAGCACGGCCGGCGCATTGATTGGATAAAACCGTTTTCAAAAGTCAAAAACACCCATTACGGCAAAGATGATGTGTCGATTAAATGGTATGAGGACGGCACGTTAAACGCCTGCGTCAATTGCGTTGACCGTCATGTCGAGACGCGCGGCGAGCAAGTGGCGATTATTTGGGAAGGCGATGAACCCGACCAAGACGCCAAAATCACCTATCGCCAATTGCACGAAGAAGTGTGCAGATTTGCCAATGTGCTGAAAGCGCAAGGCGTCAAAAAGGGCGACCGCGTGACCATTTATATGCCGATGATAGCCGAGGCCACTTATGCCATGCTGGCCTGCGCGCGCATTGGCGCGGTGCATTCCGTTGTGTTTGGCGGCTTTTCACCCGATGCCTTGGCCGGGCGCATTCTCGATTGCGAAAGCACTTGCGTCATCACCGCCGATGAGGGCGTGCGCGGCGGCAAAAAAATTCCGCTGAAAGCCAATACCGATGCAGCGCTCGCCCAATGCCCCGATGTCACCAGCGTGATTGTCGTGGAGCGCACAGGCGCTGGCGTGGCCATGCAAGACGGGCGCGATGTTTGGTATCACCAAGAAAAAGAAAAGGCTGATAAAAATTGTCCGGCCGAAGAAATGAGTGCCGAAGACCCGCTTTTCATTCTTTACACCTCCGGCTCGACCGGCAAGCCGAAAGGCGTGCTGCACACAACCGGCGGCTATATGGTCTATGCCTCGATGACGCATCAATATGTGTTCGATTATAAGGACGGCGATATTTATTGGTGCACCGCCGATGTCGGCTGGGTGACCGGACACTCTTATATTGTCTATGGGCCGCTGGCCAATGGCGCGACGACATTGATGTTTGAGGGCGTGCCGAATTACCCCGACAATTCACGCTTTTGGCAGGTATGCGACAAGCACCAAGTCAATATTTTCTACACCGCGCCGACCGCTTTGCGCGCCCTGATGCGCGAAGGCGACGGGCCGGTCAAAGCGACCAAGCGCGACAGTTTAAGGCTTCTCGGCTCGGTCGGTGAGCCGATCAATCCGGAAGCTTGGCTGTGGTATTATAATGTGGTCGGTGAAGGCAAAAGCCCGATTGTCGATACATGGTGGCAAACCGAAACGGGCGGCATTCTCATCACGCCTCTGCCCGGCGCCACCGCGCTGAAGCCCGGTTCGGCGACACGGCCTTTCTTTGGCGTCAAACCGATGCTGGTCGATGCCGATGGCAAGGAATTGACGGGCGCGGCTTCGGGCAATTTATGCCTCACCGATAGCTGGCCCGGACAAATGCGCACCGTTTATGGCGACCATAAGCGTTTTATCGAAACTTATTTCTCGCAATATCCGGGCTTTTATTTCACCGGCGATGGCTGCCGCCGCGACGAAGACGGCTATTATTGGATTACCGGTCGCGTCGATGATGTGCTGAATATTTCCGGCCACCGCCTCGGCACGGCGGAAGTGGAAAGCGCTTTGGTAGCACATGGCCAAGTGGCCGAAGCCGCCGTGGTCGGCTATCCGCACGATATTAAAGGGCAAGGCATTTATTGCTATGTCACTTTGAATGCCGGATTGGCGGGTGATGATGATTTGAAGGCTGAGCTCGTCAAATGGGTCAGAAAAGAAATCGGTCCGATTGCCTCGCCCGATCTCATTCAATTTGCCCCCGGCCTGCCGAAAACGCGCTCGGGCAAAATCATGCGGCGTATCTTGCGAAAAATTGCCGAAGATGATTTTTCCAATTTGGGCGATACCTCGACATTGGCCGACCCGGCCGTGGTTGATGATTTAATCGACAACAGACAAAATCGCGCCGATTAATCAAGCGCACCATTGGGCGCGCCGCCCGCGATAAGGCTTGGCGAGATTTTCAGCCAAAAGTGCAGCCGACAGGCTGTCACCGTTTTTGATTTGCGCCGTGGCCAGCACGCGCCCCGCATAAGTGCCGTAATGGACATTGACCAAGTGCGCTTGGTTTGTTTTGAGCCAGTTTTCGGCAAAGGCTTTGGCTTGCCGCGCCAGTTTTTTCTCCGCCGCGCATTTGCCGTTCATCTCCGGCGTATCGACGCCTTGCAACCGCACTTTCACCGTGACGCTTTGGCCGAGCCAAATATCGACACGGGCGCGAAACGTATCGCCGTCAATCACTTCGACAAGCTCAAAAGCAAACGGCCCGGGCAAAACCTGTTTGGCTTCAACCGCGCTCATCAGCGGCGATAACAATAAAACACAAATCACACTCAAAACGCGCATTTTCAAACTCCCTCAACTTTCAGCCCCAACCCGACATGAGTGTCGGGCCAGCCTATACCCACGATTGCTCGAAGATATTCCGCCTATTTCCAAAAGGTCTTGTATTCAGCAGAAGACCCGACCCGAGGGTCGGTCTTCGAGCTATTGGCATAGGTATAGGCAAAAATAAGTTAACGCGATTGCTCATACCCTGCCAGCAACCTGCGGTTGAAATAGAATAATCACAGCCCATGAGCAGCTTCTTTCACCTCAACCCGACAAAAGTGTCGGGCCGGGCTCTAACTCGATTGCTCAAGATAGTCTCGCCTATTTCCGCGAGCGGAATTTTATTTAGCGAAAGACCCGACCCGAGGGCCGGTTCTTATGCAATATTGAGTTAGAGCCAAAAATAAGTTAACGCGATTGCTGACGCCCTGCCAGCAACCTGCGGTTGAAACTCAAAAATCGGAAATCAAAAATCAGAGACAATGCCGGCTTTTTCCCAATCGCCATAGCGCGTCGGCTCGGGGCCGTCTTGCCCGCCCTGTTCTTTCGGGCGCGGGCCGGAGGTGAGCGCAGCGCGGCGTTCTGCCGCTTCTTTCAAAGCGGCTTGTTGCGCCGCTTGGCGTTTTTCTGCCTCTCTCTTATCGGTTTTTTCCATATGAGAGATATGGGGCTTGCGGGCGGCTTGCCAAGATGGTGTAACCGCGACATGAGTTCGCAAGCACAAGAGCCGCGCAAAACCGGCAGCGGCCCCAATAAAGGCCGCCATAAAGGACGCGGCAAAACCAATGCACGGCGCGCCGCCGCCGCCCTATTGGGGGCCATTATGCGCGGCAAAACGCTTGATGAGGCGCGCGATAAATTGAGCGATTTAAACGATAGGGAGCGCAATCTCGCCGATGCGATAGGGCAGGCGGCGCTCCGGCATTATGGCGAGATTGAAGATCTCTTGAAATCCCATATCAAAAAAATGCCGCCGCGCAACTCTCTGGCGCAGCCGCTTTTATTCATCGGCGCGGCACAGCTTCTCTATATGAATGTGCCCGCCCATGCCGCATTGCACGAAACCGTGGCCGCGACGGGGCGGCGCGAACAGCCCTATCGCGGACTGATCAATGCGGTGCTGCGCAATATTGCGCGCGCGCAAGACAGCGGCACTGTGCCGGTGCCCGACCCGCTGGCCAATATTCCCGATTGGCTGCGTGCCAATTGGAAAGAATTTTACGGGGCCGACAAAACCATGGCCATTGCGGCCAGTCTCGCGCATGCGCCGCCGCTCGATTTATGCTTCAAGAACCCCGCTGCCGCCAAAGACTGGCTGGCGCAATATGGCGGGCAATATGCGGGGCAAAGCGTCAGCCCGACCCATATCCGCCTTACCGAAGGCACCAATATAACCAAGCTTGCCGGATTTACCGAAGGTGATTTCTGGGTGCAAAATGCCGCCGCCGGTGACATGGCGCTGGCCTTGACCGCTGTGCTGGACGGCGCGGCAGAGGCGCTGGATTTA
>RFZE01000065.1 GCA_009920875.1 Alphaproteobacteria bacterium
CGGTCAAAAAGCAATCGCCCGTATGCGACAGTTCAAGCGTATAACCGGCCTCGCCTGCCGCTTCATCAAGCCGCGCCTCAATCCACGCGCTGATTTTGTCTTTATCCCAATGGTCATTATAGCGAATATTGAAACGCCCGACCGCTTGTGCCGGAATGACATTGGTCGCGCCATTGCCGACATCGACCGAAGTGATTTCCAAATTGGACGGTTGAAAATGCTCTGACCCGTCATCAAGCGTGCCGGCCGCCAAATGCGCCATCAGCGTGACCAATTGCGGCACCGGATTATCGGCCAAATGCGGATAGGCGACATGGCCTTGCGTGCCGGTCACCGTAACCACCCCATTGACCGAGCCGCGGCGACCGATTTTTATCATATCGCCCAATACGTCAGGATTGGTCGGTTCGCCGACCAGACAGTCATCAATAATTTCGCCCTGCTCTTGAAGCCAGCCAAGCATTTTGCGCGTGCCGTTAATGCTCGGGCCTTCTTCGTCGCCGGTGATGAGAAAGGAAATCGAGCCGCCGACATCTCCCGGCACTTGCTGATGCGCCGCCACGGCGGCGACAAAAGCCGCAATCGCGCCTTTCATATCGGCCGCGCCTCGTCCCCAAAGGGCTTGCTCGCGAATGTCACCGGCAAACGGGTCTGTCTGCCAATCATCTGCATTGCCCACCGGCACGACATCTGTGTGACCGGCAAAACAAATATGTGGGCCGTCACTGCCGCGCCGCGCATAGAGATTATCAACCGCTTCCGTGCCGTCTTCTTGGAACGGCAAGCGCGTGCAGACAAAGCCGAGATTTTCTAAAACCTCTTGCAACAGGTCGAGCGCGCCCGCTTCGGCCGGCGTGACCGAAGGGCAGCGTATCAATTGCGCGGCAAGCTCGACAGGGTCTAGCGATTGGCTCATAAAACTATCCTAATCGCGCAACAGCTCATTGACCGAGGTTTTTTTGCGCGTCTGCGCATCGACGGTTTTGACAATCACGGCGCAAGCTAAATTCGGGCCGCCATTTTCCGACGGCAATGTGCCGGGCACGACCACCGCATAGGGCGGGACTTCGCCGCGATAAATCTGCCCGCTTTCGCGATCGACGATTTTCGTCGAGCCGGAAATGAACACGCCCATAGAGAGCACCGCGCCCTCGCGCACAATCACCCCTTCGGCAACCTCCGAACGTGCGCCGATAAAGCAGTCATCTTCAATAATCACCGGTCCGGCTTGCAAAGGTTCCAGCACGCCGCCAATACCGGCACCGCCCGAAATATGGACATTTTTACCGATTTGCGCGCAAGAGCCGACGGTTGCCCAAGTATCGACCATTGTGCCGCTATCGACATAAGCGCCGAGATTGACAAAACTCGGCATCAGCACCACGCCCGGCGCAATATAGGCCGAGCGGCGCACCACGCAATTGGGCACGGTGCGAAAACCGGCAGCGGCAAATTCATCTTCCCCCCAACCGGCAAATTTTGACGGCACTTTATCCCACCAGCTGGTGTCTTGCGGGCCGCCCGATTGGGCGCTCATATCGTTCAACCGAAAGGATAAAAGCACGGCTTTTTTAAGCCATTGATTGACCTGCCAATCGCCATCGGTTTTTTCGGCGACGCGCAAGCTACCGCCATCGAGCGCGTCCAATGCGCCGTTGACCGCTTCGCGCACATCACCTTGCGTGTCGGCTGATACATTGCCGATATCGTCAAAAGCAGCATCAATGATTTGCTGCATGGTCTGATTATCCATCACTCTTTCCTCTCGCCTTTATCGCGGCCATTGGGGGGGAAATTAGCAGGCCTTTTTGTGCAGTCAAGCACCCGACAGACAGGCTGCGCATCGTCAGCCTGATTTCGTCAATTCTGTTAGGAAACCGACAAGATTATCGGTCTTATGGTGAATATGCGTGTCGTCTTGCGCGCGATATTCGAGCGGCATGTTCATCGCTTCCAGCGAGTCATTGCCGCTTTCCGCGACCAAAATCGTGGTCATGCCAAGCTGATGCGCCGGTGTCAGATTGCGCGCCATATCTTCGAAAAATGCCGTGCTTTCGGCTTGCAAACCGAAGCGCGCCAGCATGGCAGGATAAATTTCAGGATTTGGCTTGGGCAAATAATCACCCGCCACAATGTCGAAAACATCGTCAAAATGCGCATCCACGCCAAGCCGCCCCATGACCCGCTCGGCATGCGCCACCGTGCCATTGGTGAAAATGAATTTTTTGCCGGGCAGGGCGGCCAGCGCCTCAGACAAATGCGGGTCCGGCGCCAAAACCGACACATCAATATCATGCACGAAATCAAGAAACGGGCCGGGTGGCAATCCGTGCTTATTCATCAAACCGGCCAAAGTGGTGCCATATTCACCGAGAAATTGCTTTTGCAGGCGATAGGCTTCATCGCGCTCAACCGCCAATGCTTCGCCGATAAAGGCGGTCATGCGTTTGTCAATTTGTGCGAACAAATTTTGGCTGGCCGGATAAAGCGTATTGTCCAAATCGAACACCCAGCCCTCAATATTGGCAAAACGCTGCATCATTACTCCAAATTAATCGTCCAACGGCGCGCTGCGCCGGTATCAATGCGGGCAAAACCATGTCGGTCATAGCCGCGTGCCAAGCAATTTTCTTCACCGTCAATGGCAAAGCGTGTCGGCTTGGTGCACAGCTCACGCGCGCCGCCCCAAATTTTGGCGCGTCCCGCTTCGCGCACCAGACGGCCATCATCACCAACCGCCTCGGCATAGTAGAAATAATAGCGATCGCTCAGGCTTTCATTAATGACTTGTGTGCACTCATCGGCCGGCACGCGCCGCCAACCGCGGCTTTGAAAACGATCATTTTTCAATTGGCCGGTCGCGGCCCAAACCAAATGCGCCGTGCGATTGCATAAGGTGAGGCCGCGTTCACCGGCCTCGTTTTGCACGGTTTCAATCAATTTTCCGAGCAGCGCATCGCCCTTGGGATTGCCTTTCACGCCATAGCGCAATTTATAGGCGGCTTCGGCTTCACGCGTGCGTTCACCGCCAAAGCCGTCAATCGGGCCAATATCATATTGTAAATCGGTCAAAAGGCGCTGCATACCGGCCATGCGGGCGCGGCGGCGGCCATAATTGCTTTTTTCTGTGAACTCGACCAAGCGCCGTCCTGAACTGCCGGCGACAACGGCAAAATCGGCCTCAATCAGGCCACGGCGGCGACAATCGCGCCGCCCCTCAATGCTGAATTGACGATTTTCGGTGGCGACACAAAATCCCTCACCGCCGTCAAAAACCAGCCCCTCACCGGCATGGGCTTCATCTGATTTGGCATAGACATAGGCTTGCGCATCATCGGGCATATCGGCCAAAGCAATGGCGCATGCGCCGGGCAGAATCTCTATCCAGCCTTCGGTTTTGCTGACCACGCCCTGGCGCACCGAGGCCGCAGCCTGCAGCACATAAGAGGTTTCATTGCACAGGCGCATATCGGCCCGCGCCGCTGATGGAACGACAAAAAGGCCGAGACTGAAAATCAGGCTGAAGAGAGCGATGCGCATTTTGTCACTCGATTAATGTGCCGGCACCCAGCTCGGTAAACAGTTCCAGCAAAATGGCATGCTGCACACGGCCGTCGAGAATGGCGGTAGCTGCGACGCCGTTCTTTACCGCATCAATGGCGGTTTGCAATTTCGGAATCATGCCGCCCTGCGCCGTGCCGTTTTTGATCAGCCGCGCCGCTTGCGCTTTGCTCAAGCGTTCAATCAATTTGCCCTTTTTGTCTTTCACGCCATCGACATCGGTCAACATGAGCAAGCGCTCAGCTCCCAAGGCGGCGGCAATGGCACCGGCTGCCGTATCGGCATTGACGTTTAGGGTCTGGCCATTGGCCGAGGTCGCAATCGGGGCAATGACGGGAATAATATCCGAGGCCAGCATGACATCGAGAATATGGCTATTGACCTTTTGCGGCGTGCCGACAAAACCGAGATTGACGGCTTTTTCAACATTGGAGGTCGGGTCTTTGGCCTTGCTGCGGGTTTTTTTGGCGACCAGTAAATCACCGTCTTTGCCCGACAGGCCGACCGCCGTGCCGCCCGCCGCATTGAGTGCGGTGACGATTTGTTTGTTAATCGCGCCGGCCAGCACCATTTCGACCACTTCAATGGTCTGCGCATCAGTGACCCGCAGGCCGTTTTTGAAACTGCTTTTAATGTTCAACCGTTCCAGCATAGCGGCAATTTGCGGGCCGCCACCATGCACAATGACCGGATTAATGCCCGATTGTTTGAGCAGCACCACATCATGCGCAAATTGGCGCGCCAGAACCTCATCGCCCATGGCATGGCCGCCATATTTAACCACCACTGTTTTTTTGTCGTAAAGCTGCATGAAAGGCAGCGCTTCGCTCAGCACATGCGCTTTGGCCAGCCAATCTGACGGATTGGCCGGTTTGTTTTTTGACGGAGATTTCACTTTGTTTGCCATGCAAACTCCAAATTCTATCAGGCCTTATATCCCAATTCGGTCAAATCAACCAGACTTGCAATGGCCGCGCGCACAAGCTCAATGCCGTCGCCTTTTTCGCTCGATGTGGCGATGATGTCGGGATGGGCGGCGGGGCGCTTTTGCAGCGCGGTTTGGGTTTGCTCAATCAACGCATTGAGTGCGCCGCGTTTCAGCTTGTCGGTTTTGGTCAGCACGATTTGATAGGATACGGCGGTCGCATCCAAATCATCCATCATGGCGAGGTCGTTTTTCTTCAGCCCGTGGCGCGCATCAACCAGCATGAAAATGCGCCGTAAATTGGGACGCCCCCGCAAATAAGCATTGAGCAATTCGTTCCATGCGGCGATTTTGGCTTTGCTTTCGCGCGCATAGCCATAGCCCGGCAAATCAACCAGCCATGCCGCGCCGTCATTGCGCTGTGGTGCGAGCAGGAAAAAATTCAGCTCTTGTGTGCGTCCCGGCGTATTGGAGGTGCGCGCCAATCCTTTGGTGCCGGTCAGCGCATTGATGAGCGATGATTTGCCGACATTTGAGCGTCCGGCAAAGGCAATTTCAATGCGGTCAGGGGCGGGCAGGGCCTCAAGCGCCACGACACCGAACTTGAACTCCGTGCCTTGCGCCAAGAGCCAGCGACCGGCCTCGACCAGCGCGGCAGTCTGACTATCCTGTTGATCCGTCATCATTGTCGCCTTGCTGTGCGGCTTTGCGCCGAAAGCCGAGATTTTGTAGAAGCTCAATCTCAACACCGTGGCGGCGCATAATATAACCCTGCTGCAAGAGCGAGAGGAAATTGTTCCAGGCCCAATAAATCACCAGACCGGCCGGGAAACCGGCAAGAATAAAGGTGAAGAATATGGGCAGGATTTGGAACATGCGCGCCTGAATCGGGTCGGGCGGCGGCGGGTTCATTTGCATTTGCACATACATGGTAAAACCCATCAAAACCGGCCAAATGCCGATCAGCAAAAAGCTCGGCACATCATAAGGCAAGAGCCCGAACAAATTGAACAGCGAGGTCGGGTCAGGGGCTGACAGGTCTTGAATCCAGCCAAAGAAAGGCTGGTGACGCATATCAATGGTCACGAACAGCACTTTATAAATCGAGAAGAACACCGGTATTTGAATCAGAATGGGTAAACACCCGGCCAGCGGATTAAGCTTTTCTTCGCGGTAAATCTTCATCAATTCCTGCTGCTGCGCCTGCCGATCGTCTTTATAGACTTCGCGGATTTGCAACATGCGCGGCTGCAATTTCTTCATTTTCGCCATGGTTTCGTAAGAGCGATTGGCAAGCGGGAAAAAAGCCAGCTTGATGAGCACGGTGACCAGCAAAATGGCAATGCCGTAATTGCCGAAAAATGCGTAAAACAGCGCCAGCGCGTTAAACATCGGTTTGGTCAGGAAGTAAAACCAGCCCCAATCAATCAGTAGGTCAAAACGGGTGACGCCGTTATCGGCATAAGCGTCAATCACATCAACACGCTTGGCACCGGCAAAAAACCGGCTCGTGCTTTCAAAGCTTTGGCCCGGTGCCAATGCTTGTCCGGCGAGCAGAAAATCACTGCGATAGACGGGGGCTGCCTGACCGCCCAGCCTATCATCTGCGCGGCCGGTAAAGCGGCCGGTAAAAGCTTGGTCTTGCGGCGGGATAAGCGCGGCGGCCCAATATTTATCGGTGATGCCGAGCCAGCCGCCCGTGGCACTTTGCTTGACCGGCCCGTCGCTCAGCAAATCATCATAATCAATCTCGGTCAGACCCTCTTCGCCGAAAAAGCCGATTGGCCCTTCGTGCAAAATGAACAAATCGGTGAGTTGCGGTGTGCCGGTGCGTGCTATTTGCCCGAACGGGTAGAGCGTCAGGGTTTCGCCCGAACCGTTTTGCGCGCGCTGGGTGATGGTGAACATATAATTTTCATCAACGCTGATGGTTTGCGACAACACCAAACCTTCCGGTGTGACATGGCGCAGCGTCACCGGCGTGGACGGGGTCAGAGCCCCATCGCCACTGGCCTGCCAGACGGTTTTTTCATCCGGCAAAGTGACCTTACTGCCGGGGGCGGCGACAAAACCGTGCTGCGCTTGCCAATGGCCTTTTTGGCCTTCGCGTTGCAGCAAAACTTGGCGCGGCGCATTTTCTCTTGCATCGGCACCGTAAGCTGTCAGCACTAAATCGTCAAAGCGGGCGCCCATGAGCGCGATTGAACCGGTTAATTGCGGCGTCTCAATGGCCAGACGCGGCGCTTCGGCAAATCCTTCCGTGATAAGATTGGCCGCCACTTGCGGTTGGGCAATTTGCCCGCCTGCCTGTGGTGCCATATTTGCTGCCAAGCCGTCAGCGCGCGCTGTTGCATTATCTGTCGTCGGCGAGGTGTTTTCCAGCTTTTGTTGGCGTGCGCGTTCTTCAGCCAGACGCGGCTCGGTGACAAAAAATTGCCAGCCCAGTAAAACGGCAAGGCTCAATATAATGGCCATTAAAAAATTATTTTGGTCATTCATGTTTCATATCCTTAGCCGCATTTTTGTGCAGGGCTTTGAGAGCCGAACGCAAATCATTTTTCAGTTTTTGCCATGGCCGCGGTGCGGTATGCACCCGACCTATCATCACATAGTCGAAACCGGGCATGCCTTCCAGCGGCAAAATTTCTTGCGCCAATGCGCGCAAGCGCCGCCGTGCCCGATTGCGCGCCACCGCATTGCCGATTTTCTTGCTGGCCGTCAGCCCATAACGCACCGGTGTCGGTGATATTTCATCATCGCCGCGCGCGCGTGCTTGCACAATCAGGCCGCGCCGCACTTCTTTGTCAGCCTTGGCGGCAGCAAGAAACAAGCGCCTGACGCGCAAGCTTGACAGCGCGTGACCTGTGCTTGTCATGAAAAAATCTTAGGCAGACAGAGTTTTACGGCCGCGCGCGCGACGACGCGCCAATACCAGACGGCCGTTTTTGGTGGCCATGCGGGAACGGAAACCGTGGCGGCGTTTGCGCACCAGATTGCTTGGTTGGAAAGTTCTTTTCACCTGACCCACTCCTTCACGAAACAGAAAAATAGTGTGTTTCTGCTGAGTTCCGTTTATATCTCGGGCGGATTTAGCTAAAAATAGCCTCAAAGTCAATCTTCTTGGCTTGATTATGGGCTAGTTTTTGCGCGCAGGGGGCGCATG